>CAJMDF010000009.1 GCA_905212085.1 uncultured Clostridium sp. | reverse complement strand
TAATTATTAAATTATTTTATTGCAAAATTTTGCAATTGGACATTCTTCACATTTAGGTTTTATTGGTTTGCAAATATTTTGCCCGTGAGTTACTAAAAGAGTATTTATATCAATCCAATATTTTTCAGGTAGAATTTCTCTAAGTGCAAACTCTGTTTCTTCCGGAGTTTTAGTTTTTACATATCCGATTCTGTTAAAAATTCTATGAACGTGTACATCTACACAAATTGCGGGTTTATTAAAACCGAGAGATAGAGTTAAATTTGCTGTTTTTCTTCCAACCCCGTTAAACTTGCATAATTCTTCAATAGAATCAGGAACTTTTGATTTATACTTTTCTACAAGAGTTTTAGAAAGGTCTACAATTTGTTTTGCTTTATTTGCATAAAATCCTACCGGATAAATAGCTTTTTCAAGTTTTTTAACATCACAATTAGCAAAGTCTTTAGGTGTTTTTCCTAATTCAAGCATTCTTAATGTCGCAGGATAAGTTGTTTTATCATTAGTCCTAAGGCTTAGAATGCAGGCTATTAAAACCAAATACGGGTCTTTAAAACTATCCATAAGTTTTACAAAATCGCTTTGCGGTTGCTTTGCTTTTTTTAGTAATTCTACAATTTTGTCGATATTAATTTTTGTCTGCATTATTTAGGAGTTCCTCAACATTAATTACCGTTTTTAATTTTAGTGCATAAATATCATTTCGATTAAAGTTTGCCATTTTAACAGCGTCTTTTTCCGTTGTTACAATTATTCCTTGAGGAATTTCTTCTTCTGTATATAGATGATGATCATCAAAGTCTTTGGTATTTTTAACTTTATAATCTTTCAAAAAATTATAGAATTGTGTTGGTTGACCAATTGCGCAGATTGCTGTAATTTCGGTATCTTTTGGTAAAATTTCTCCTGTTTTTATGTTATATACAATGTCAGGTTCTGTGTAGCAGACTTCTGTTTGTATTTTTAATTTTTTACTCATTATTTTAGATAATTTTTCAGCTCTTGAGTGGTCGATATCTTTGCTTACTATAATTAATTTATCAATTCTTGAAAAAGCTTCTGTCCCTTCTCTTAAAGGTCCTGCAGGAAGAAGTTTTTCATTTCCAAATCCCATTTTGCTGTCCATTAAAACTATATCTAAATCTCTATAAAGTTTTCTGTGTTGAAAGCCGTCATCAAGTATGATTTTTGTTACTCCAAATTTATTAATTGCATATTCTGCAGCTTTGTATCTGTTTTTGCAAGTAATAACAATTGCGCCTTTGGTATTTTGAGATAACCAGTAAGGTTCATCCCCAGCTAAATTTGCATTATAATATATTTTTTCTCCATCAGAGATAATATTTATATTTTTATTGGAAAGTTTTCCGCCATATCCGCGAGAAATTATTCCAACTTTTTCCCCTTTATTAATAAAAAATTTCGCAATTTCAGATACAACTGGAGTTTTCCCTACACCGCCAGTTGTTACATTTCCTACAGAAATTACAAAAGCATTTACTTTTTTAGGTTTAATTATATTTTTATCATAAAGTTTGTTTTTTAATCCGCTTCCTAATCCATAGAATATTGAAGCGAATTCTAAAATTTTTACAATCAAACCTTTTGCATTTTTATCATAATGTATTTTGGAAATTTCCGTTTTCAAATTCATATTCTTTTCCTATCAAATTTTTAGAACATTAATCTCCAAAGTAAAAATCTCTTATTAAGTTTTTCAGAGAATTTTCTCAAATTGCAAGTTGTGACTCTTGTATCTTCAATAATTGATTGTAATTCAGTTTTCTTTTCAGGTGTTAATTTATTTACAGTTTCAAGAGTTGTTGAAATATCAACCATTGCAGTATTAACATTTGCAACAGCCCTGTTTATATCTTTTTTAAGCTGATCATCTTTTGTAAGTGAATTTACATATCCGCTTATTTCATTTACGTTATGTGTAATAGCTCTTATGTCTTCAGCCATTTGTTGAGCTTCTTGTTCATTACCGATAAGTTTGTTTAGGTTCTGTGATAATTTATCTACAGAATTTGCAGTAGACATCATAGTTGTTTTAAATTGCGGATCTCCGATTATGTTATTAATATTATAAGATAACATATTGAAATCAGTTGTAGCTTTATCCATCATTACCATTAATTGTCTTAAATCGCTGCTTGAGTCATCAATTAACCCGTTTAATTTAGCCATAGTATCGCTTGTTTGACCTGTTAAAGAATTAATATTTCTAACTGACATTTTTAATTCTGCGATTACTTCGTCAGACAATAAATCATTAATTTTTTTGTTTGTTTCAGTTAATGATTCTGCAGCTCGATATTGCCAATCCATGAAATCTGCTATTCTCATTGGTTCAATGATTGTATAAGGTGATTTTTGATTTGGATATGGTAATGTTATATCATCTAAAGTCGAGATTAAAAGTTTGTTAGTTCCGTTTGATCTTACAACTTTACCCTTTAAAAATTCAGGTAATATAAGACCTGGAAGATTTATTACGTAATCTATTTTATATGCATAATTTGTTTTAATATTATCTTTTACAGAGTATGGAACAACATCTTTTGAAACTACTTCAATGTTTGTAATTTTTCCGACATCATAGAATTTTTTATCTAACTTCATTTCAACATCATCATCTTTATAAAGAATATCTTTATTTACCATTGGAATAAAGACTGTTCTTGTCTTTGGCGGTGTAATTTCTAAAAATAATTCACCGATAAGTCCAGATTGTTGAATAGAAAATATTGAAGCTTTCGGAATTTCTACATTCGGTTCTGTGATTACAAATTTTACTTTAACATAACTGTTTTCACCATCAATTACCGGGGTAATTTCTTCTACTTGTCCTACTCTTAATCCCATCATCTGAACGCCTGCGCCAGGACGCATGCCGTTTACATCTTTGAATTGAATTTCTATTCTGTCTGCAGATGAAAAAGTGCGACCTTTAACCTTGAAAACTACTCCTATTAAAAGTACTAATGCTAATAATGTTAAAAGTCCTACTTTAAAAGATGATGAAAATTTCATTGCTTGCCTTTCCTACTTTTATTTCATTGTAGCAAAAACAACAAAATTGTGCAAAATTATTAATTATAGATAGTTGGCTAAAATATTTTTAACGTAATTTTGTGTTTCTTTGTATGGAGGTACTCCGTCATATTTATCAACGGCTCCAGGACCGGCATTATATGCTGCCAGTGCTAATATTACATTACCATTGTATTTGTTTAACATAGATTTTAAATACTTAACTCCGCCTTCAACGTTTTGTACAATATTATAAGGATCTTGTACTCCTAGATTTTTAGCAGTAGAAGGCATTAATTGCATTAGTCCCATAGCTCCTGCTTTTGATTTCGCTTTAGGGTTAAATCCTGATTCTTGTTTAATTAGAGCTTGAACTAATTTTTCATCAACCCCATGTTTTTCAGCAATTTGGTTTACAACATTTAAAATTTGAGATTTTGTTGCAGATTGTGTGTTAGCTTGAAGTGCATTTGCTTCGATTAATGTGTTTTGAAAACTGCTTTGAGGTGTTTGGCTAATTATATTGGCATTTACTTTTTTTAATTCAGGGTTAAGTAGTAATGACCCGAAATTTGATTTTGTAGTAGATTGGAGTACTTTTTCAAATGATGGTGAATTTATTTTTCCATTATTTGGATAAATAGCATCAAGCGGATTTTGGGGCTCATTTTTGGCTGTTAAATTATTAACTTTGTTGGAAAGCTGAGCATAGCGTTGCATTGCCTGAGCTTGTCCTCCAGAATTTAATAGATTTTGAATAAATTGTGAAAACATACCACCTCTACCCTTATCTGATTTTATTTTATATAAAATCTGATAATTCCGTATCCTCTATTTGCATTAATGATATTTTATAAAATGTCAATTTATAAACATGCAATCACCATATGAGAAAAAGCGATAATTATTTTTGATTGCTTCATTATATGCTTCAAATATAAAATCTTTTCCAGCTAATGCACTTACAAGCATTAGAAGTGTGGATTTTGGTAAGTGGAAATTTGTAATAAGTTTGTCAATAACTTTAAATTCGTAAGGCGGGTATATGAATAATTCAGAATGGTCATGGCAAGGTGTTATACATCCGTATTTTTGAAATGCCGTCTCAAGAGTTCTAACGGTAGTTGTACCTACTGCTACGATTTGTTTTCCCTCTTTTTTTGCTCTGTTAATTTGTTCTGCAGCTTTTTCTGAAATTTCAAATGTTTCAGAATGCATTTTGTGATTTTCAACATTTTCACATTGGACAGGTCTGAAGGTACCTAGTCCTACATTTAAGGTTACGTATGCTAATTCAACCCCTTTGTCCTGAAGCTTTTGTAAAATTTCTTGAGTAAAGTGCAAGCCGGCAGTCGGGGCTGCTACTGAGCCTTCATCTTTAGCATATACTGTTTGGTATCTTTCAAAATCAAGTTTTTTTAAATCTTCATTTGGAATTTTTCTTTCAATATATGGCGGTAATGGGATTTGACCATTTCTGTGAAGTACATCAAGAACGTTGTCCCCTTCAAATATTAATTCTACAAGCCATTCTCCGTTCTCTTCCAATCGTTTAATTGCTTTTACTGATAATTCATCGCTGATTTTAATAATTGTATCAGGTTTAACTCTTTTTGACGGTTTAATAAGTACATCCCACAAGTGTTTGTCTTGTGTTCCGATAGTATTTTGAACTTGTTTTAATAAAAATACTTCAATCTTAGCTCCTGTATCTTTGTGTCCGATAAGTCGAGCTGGTAGAACTTTAGTATTGTTCATTACTAACAGAGTATTTTTATCAAGCAGATCTACAATGTCATAAAAATGTTTATGATAAATGGTTCTATCCTTTCGGTTTAGAACCATCATTTTTGAATTATCTCTTTTGTCGGCAGGTAACTGCGCAATTAATTCTTCTGGTAAATTGTAATCATAGTCTGAAAGTAACATTTTTATCTTTCTTATTTTTTGAAATGCTGAAATAAATTCAGTATAATTTTATTTTTGTCATTCCGAACTAGTTTCGGAATTTTTTTTATATTACATATCCTGTATGCTTTGTGTTTAGGGGTTATTCCTTTGGCTCAATTTTTTTTGCACCTGCAATATCTGAATCTGTTACGATATTTTTTGTTCTTTCTTGTTCTTTATCAATTTGTTTGTTTACGATAACTGTTTGTAAAATTTGTATTATGTTACTTGTAACAAGATATAATAGAACACCTGCAGGAATCGGGATTATTACAAATGTACCGATAATCATAATTGGCATAAATGTTCCCATTGATTTTTGAATAGCTTCTTGAGTCGGATCAATAGCTCCGTCTTTCGGTTTTTGGGTAGCCATCATGATTTTCTGTGATGCGAACATTGTAAGTGCAAATAATGCAATTAAAACAAATACATCCCAATGGAAGGATCTTGATGCAACGATTGTTGGTACAGATGCTGCTAATACGCTTCCTTGTTTTGTGAATGTGATTTTTTCAACTTCTTTATTAGTCATATCAGTGACTGATATTTCTGCTTTTTGAATTTGATCAAGTTGAGCAAATTTTAAGTTCAAATGGTCTAAATCAATTTTGAAGTCAATATTTTCACCTGGTTTAAATTCCCCTTGAATTTCTATAGCTTTATTTGGATCTTTAATTTTTACATTTTCTAAAGTTTCGTTAGGTAAATATACAGTAGCAGTTTTACCTAAAGTAAATGTATCACCTTGTGAAACTCCGAATGTACCGTCAAAAGAACGTCCTGCTGTTGCTCTTAATGTAGTATCAAGTCTGCTTAAAAATCCGAAAGATGTATCCCCAGCAATTTGAATAAATTGCGGGCTCATTAAAGCAGAATATAAAAGAATGAATATTGGTAATTGAATTAATAGAGGTAAACAGCCACCCATCGGGTTAAACTTATGTTCTTTGTAAAATTCCATAAGTTTTTGCTGCATTTTTTGCGGGTCGCTTTTATATCTGTCTTGAATAGCTTTGATTTTTGGTTGTAAATTTTGCATCATTTTCATAGAACGTTGTTGAGATACGTTCAATGGCCACATAGCAAGTCTTATAACAACTGTTAATAAAATAATCGCAAGTCCGTAATTTCCTACAATAGAAGCTAGTGCTTTTAGCGCTTCAATAGTTAAAGTTGTAAAATCCAATTTCCCTAATCCTCATTTAATAGTGTAAAATCTCTTCTCCAGAAGTTTATTATAAAAGTATAGTCAAGTCAATAAATTGTAAACAATAAAAAAAGATTGACTTGTTGTCAATCTTTTTCTAAATGGTCGGGATGACACGATTTGAACGTGCGACCCCCTCGTCCCAAGCGAGGTGCGCTACCAAGCTGCGCCACATCCCGACGGTTTATGTTTTTCAAATGTTCCACATTTGAAAGTGCGCTACCACCTCTCGTGAAACAATTCACTGGATTGTTTCACTCGGCAGAGTGCCACATCCCGATATTTAATTTTCAATCGCTAAACTTGCGACAAGTTTTATTCTATGATAAACATTTTTTTACGTCAAGAGCTTTTTTATTATTTTATCTTTTATTTTCGATAACACTTTGTTTAGCTGCAACTCCAAGACCGATGCCTGCAATTAAATAAGTTAGCCATGCAAAGAAATAGTTTCTTTTTAATGGTTTAAGATTTACTGAGTTGCCAAGTGTTGCTTTGGCTGCTTTAACTCCTCTAATTGATGCCATACCTTCTTCTATAATTGTTGGTAAAAATGCTGCAAATCCGATTTTGCCGGCATTTCTTTCTATGAAACTAGGGGTGTTGTCATCTTTTTTTGATAATCCGTTAAGCATTATTAGTGCTGTTGGTACTGCTGATACAAACATTCTTGATTTTTGTAAAAACTTTAAGAATTTACCTTTGTGTGCATTTATAGCATGACCTAATTCATGTAATATTAAAGAAGGCTTATTCTTTGGTGCTACTGCAAGTTTAAATTGATCCGTATAAAATGCGTTTTCTCCTCTTGCGACAGGTTTTAGCGCTTCTTGCAGCATTTTGGGGTATTTATTTATATTATTTGCATCGATAAAGTCAACATCAACATTTAATTTGTTTTTGTTGACCATATTTTGAGCAATTTGTTTTACATTATCTGCATTAGTAAATTCTTTGCCTTGCATTAATTTATTTCCGCACCATTCTGATGCTTTATGTAAGAATAATGCAAAAGCTTGTAACAGACCTGCAGTTAAAACCGTTTTTTCAGGATTATATTGGGGCTGCGGTTCTTGAAAATTGGCAGGAGTATAAAATTTATTATTTTGCAGTAAATAATAATTTCTTTGATTATTAGAATCTGTTTTTACACTACTAATTCCTATCACGTTATTAGTAAAACATGTAAATCAAAAAAATTGCTATTAATATTAGTAATTTTATTAAGATTTATTACGGTATATTATTAATTAAGTTAGTATATTAGCAAAAAATTTTGCAGATTATTGTTTATTTATATGTGTAGAATTTTAAGAAAAAGGAATTATAAATAAATGGTTTCATTTGGTCGTTTTGTATTTAAAGCTACTGGAATTATGTCAAATAAAGGTTTATCTAAAAATAGTAAAAAGATAGGAGAAGCTATCGCATCTCAAATGAAAAAAAATGGAGGGGAAATATCAATAGAGAATGTTCATCAAATAATTTCAGATACTGTTGGTAAAAAAGCTGCAGATAAGATTACGATATCTAATTCAAAAGAAGCTGCAAGAGATTTTTTCCTCAAACAAGATATTGCTTCAGAGAACGATTTAAACCATGTTTTTGAAGCAGCTATAGGTTTTTTAATTCCTGCAAAATATAAGCGGCAGGGGTTTGTGTTTGTAAATAAAGACAAGGCATTAGGAGGTGTGGCCGCAAATGCTTTAACACATGAAATACAACATGCTTTAAGTTTAACATCCGGAAGGAGGGGGCTGTATCTGTTAAAAGGAAAATTCTCTTTAGGACGTCGTTTTATAGATAAAGAAATTTCAAAAATGAAAGATTTTGGAGTGCAGGACAAGTATGTGAAAATGCAAGAATATTGTGTTGCATTATTAAATTCAGGAGGACAAGTTAATAATGCAATTGTTAGAGATATGTTATATTCTAAAGGTATTCTCAAAAAAGGTGAAACTAAGAAAAATTTATTTATACTAAAACAATTAAAAAAAGCTTATAAAGATGAAGTTCGTTCTTGGACTGTAGGTCTAGAAGCGCATGAAAAATTTGAAGGTTCAAAAGTCATAAATTCGGATCTTTATTTAAATATATTTAAAAGTTTGATGAATGGAGTTTCTCAGGAGGCAAAACAACTAAAAATTGACAGGTTTAAGAAATTTTTAGCTATTAAGCCTGCTGAAAAGAAAATCCAGTAAAATTTTATTCTTTGAAAGGTGAAAACATTTCTTTCCCTGCTCCGCATAAAGGGCATACCCAATCTTCAGGAAGTTCTTCAAACTTCTTACCTTCTTTTTCTTCGTCATATATCCATTGGCAAACATTACATACGTATTTCATTTTTTTCTCCTTTTGTGTTATAGTAGTTGTATGAAAAATATATTTGAAACTAAAGTTTATTATTCTGATACAGATGCATATGGTGTTGTTTGGCACGGTGCATATTTAAGATGGTTAGAAAAAGGTCGTGTCGATTTATGTAATAATCTCGGTTTAGATCTTGTATCTATGAAGAAGATGGATATTCTTCTTCCTGTTACAAATATGAATGTCAAATACAAAGCATCTGCAAAATTAGATGATGCTATTATTATTGAAACTTGGATTGAAAAATTCAATAGCTTGTCAGTTACATTCAAGCAGGTAATTAAGTCTAAAGAATCTAATAAAGTATTTATTGAAGCTGTATTTGATGTAGTTGCGATAAGTAATGCCGGTAAATTGTACAGAAGAATGCCTGCTGAGCTTGTTGAATGTTTTGAAAAAGCTGTTAAAGATGATGAAAAATCTCTTGTGACCTGCTAGGTAGTATAAAAAGGAATAAAAAATGTCCGGAGTTCGCTTAAATAAATATATTGCTTCATCTGGGCTTTGTTCTCGTCGAAAAGCTGATGATTTAATAGAAAAAGGTTCTGTAAGTGTAAATGGCAAAGTCGTTACGGAACTTGGTTTTTTAGTACAGCCAAAAGATAAAGTATTTGTTAATAAAAAGTTAATTGCGCCTGCTAAACATCAGTATTACAGATTTTTTAAACCTGCTGGGTATATAACAACAAGAAATGATGATCAGGGTAGAAAAACTATTTATGATTTATTACCTGAAAATATGTATAGCTTAAAACCTGTCGGACGTTTGGATAAAGATTCTACTGGGCTTCTAATTTTGACAAATGACGGTGATTTGATTAATGCATTGACTCATCCTTCGGTTAAAGTGCCTAAAGTTTATTTAGTTTCAATAAATTCTTCTATTCACAGGCATGAATTGGAACAGTTAGCTAATGGTATTGAGTTGGAACCGGGTAAGATTGCTTATGCAGATATTGAAGTTTTGGAAATGGATAGCAGTCATACTGAAATGCGGATTACTCTTTATCAGGGGATGAATAGGCAAATCAGAAAAATGTTTAAAGCTGTCGGATATGAGGTAAAAACTTTAAAGCGTATTCAACATGCTACATTGACTCTTGATGGATTAAAACGCGGTGAATTCAAACCGATAAAACCAATTCAAATTAGAGAGTTAAAAAACTTTTTAAATAGGATTGCAAAACAGTGAAAAGAATAGCTATTTGCGGAAATATTGCATCTGGGAAATCAACTGTCCAAAAAATATTAGAGGAAAAAGGTTATAAAGTTTTAGACTGTGATGAGGTTTCTAAAAAACTGTTAACTGTTAAAAATAAACCATTATATGATGGTTTTAAAAATTTTGATGTGTTTGAAAATGGAGAATTTTCTCGTTTTAAAGTCGCTCAGTTAATTTTTTCTGATGCAGGAGCAAGATTGAAAATTGCATCAATAATGCATCCTCAGGTTGCAGAAGAAATTAATAAATTTTTTGAAGAAAATAAATCGGATGATTTGCTATTTGTCGGGATTCCTTTACTTTTTGAATCTAATATGCAATCATTGTTTGATAAAATTGTATTTGTATATACTGATGATAAAGTTCGTTTAGAAAGGTTATTAAAACGTAATAATTATACAATTGAGCATGCAAAATCTCGTATAAATTCGCAAATGCCTCAAGATGATAAGGTTAAATTAAGCGATTATGTGATAAATAATAATGGTGATTTTAATAATTTAAAAACAAGTGTTGATGGATTGTTAAGCAATATAAGTTTGTGATATTGGAACAAATACTCTTGCACCTTGTCTTATATTATTTGTAATTCCGTCACTTACAGCTTGACCATTTCCAAGTGTGATTTCTATGTGACCATATTTTGAGCTATAACCAGCAACTTTTTTACCATAGACTAACACACATCCTGCAGGAAGTGATGATAAATCTAATCCTTTTGTCGAGATTTCTTTGAAATTTTTATTGCGTTCTAAAATGTTTGCGCATTCGTATGCGTCTCCATATTCATATGCTCCAAGTCCGCTTTTTTGTATTGCATTTTTTACGTATGTAGCACATTGTTTAGTAAATCCAACTGCATTTTTAGCCGCAGTATTTGCTAATTTTTCTCCTTTAGTTTTGTCATACCCTGCATCTTCAAGTGTTGTAGATATTTTATTTGTATTTATTGGTTTAATAGAACTTTTTGTTGAATAATTATAGGTTGGTTTTAATTTGTTTTTGTTCGCAAATTGATTGTTGTAAATTGTAAATAAATTATTAGAAGAAGAAAAATTCGAATAATTTAAAGTTGGATTAAAATTATAAGTACTTGTTAAATTATTCGTTTTTGGTAATTGAAAATTATATTGTATATTTGTATTAAAGTTTACTAAACTCACAATATATCCCCTTAATTTTCCTCTTGTATATATAAAGTTATTTTTCTCTTGAAAATTGCTTTTTTGTAAAGAAATTTAAACAGGAATAAATACATAAGCTTTATCTGAAGGTTCTATTTTTTCTGTTATTACATCACTGCAGGCTCTGCCATCGCCTAAGGTTATTTCAACGTGACCATCTTTACCATAACCTGAATCGTATTTATCATAGACAATTATGCAGCCTGCTGGGAGATTTTTTAAGTAATCTCCTTTTACTTTTGTTTCTTTAAAATTAGGATTTGCTCTGAGAATATATTTGCAATATTCTCCATTCCCATTTATATATGGTCCAAGCCCTACATCTCTTATTGCTTCTTTGACGTATCTTGCACAAAGCGGATAATCTCTGTATTCGGGCAAGCCCGCAAGAATTCTTTCTGCTAAAGCTTGTCCTTTTTGTGAATTGTATTCTATCCCGTTAATTTTAATCCGAGATGTGTCTTTTGAAGTTGTCTCTTCTTTTTTTAAGGTTTCTACACTACTATTATTTTTTACACTTCTAATTACGAGAGAATCGATAAGTTTTGGAACGTATTGTTCCTTTTGAGTTTGCCAAATAGAGTTTTGGCTGTTAGAATAAAATCTTTGAAATGGGAATATTGTCATGCAATTTACCGGCATGAAAAAATTCATAAATGGAAAATAATAATTATTGTAAAAATTATTATTGTAATTTGTTATATTGTTAAAATTCAACAAATTATTTCCCCTTATATTCCCCTGATATTTATATAAAGTTTTTTCGCTGCAAAAAATTGCCTAATGTAAAAGATTGTAAAAATAATTCAAGTAAATTTTTTTATAGCCGATATATTATTTGAGGTTAGGTATGTTTGATAATATTTATACATTTTATGATGATGCTGAATATATAATAAATACATTCAGTGCAAATAAAATAGTCAAACTGTTAAATAAGCGAATAGAAAAAGGACAAAAAACTCCACAAAATTACGCTTTTCTAGCTAATGCTTATTATAATAAAGGTCAGTACTCTAATGCTTTAAAGTGTGCTTTAAAGGCAAAATATTTAGATGAGGATTATTATTATGCAGATTTTATTCTTACAATGATATATATAGATGAAGAAAATATTTTAAAAGCGGAGAAATATCTTTCAAGTCTTCTTGAAAAGTGTACGGAAGATTATTATTTTGCATATTATGCAGCTGTTTGTTTGTATAATATGAAAGCTGAATCTGATATTGCTAAACAGTATTCAAATAAATTAAAGCAAATAAATAAACAAGAGCCGTTTTGTGAGACGCTTAAAGCTTTGGCTTGTTTTTTAGAACAAGATTATAAAAATATTTTAAAATATTCAATTTCAGCACTGAAAATTAAGCATAAAACTCTTGATAATATGATTTTATTATTAGGGTTGATAATCTTTTCAGGAATTGCGATATTTTTTAAAAATATAGATGGTACAAAATTTTTCAGATATTTGGCAACTTTATTTTTACGAAAAGACGAAAAGTATGCTTCTTTTTCAGATATGTTTTTATCAAGTAATTTAGAAAAAGCTCTTAAAAATATAAATAAAGCTATAAGAATTAATCCAAGGCCTGCTTATTTTATTCGTAAAGCTAGGATATTTACTCTGTGTTATCGTTATAAAAAAGCTATTAATATTTTAGAGGATGTTATAAAAAATAACCATGAATATACATATTTATATGCTGAGTTAAGCAATCTGTATGAAAATATTGGAGAACATAAAAAAGCCTTAGAATATGCAAATCTAGATTTATTAAATAATAAGCATAATCCTAATATGTACTATAAAAAATTTGATATACTATTTGAGATGAAAAGATATGATGATTGCTTGAGTATTTTGGATAAATTAGAAAAAGAGTTTTCAACTGGTGATAAAATTGAATACAAACGAGCACAAATTTTTATAGCAAATAAAGAGTATGAAAAGGCTATTTTGTATATGAATAAATTGCTCTTGCAAGGAAAAAATGATTTATATTTGATAGATAAGATGTACTGTTTTTTTATGTTAGCTCGTTATGATGAAGCAATTGATATTGGTCTGCAAATAATGGCTGAAAAAGAAAAAGGTATTGTTTGTTTTTGGCTTGCTCGAAGTTATTTAGCTCTTGAAAATTATCAAAAAGCACTAATTTATATGAATAAATCAATTTTGCTCGGGGATTGTGATATGTGGAATTATTATTGGAAATCAGTAATCCTTGAAAATTTAGGCAGAAATAATGAAGCTGAAATTGCGTATCAAAAAGCTATAAATCTTGGTTACAGCGAAGATGGTTAAAGTTTTATAATACTAGCTTCAGCTTTTCCCATATCAACCATTTCAAAAGGTTTATCAATATCTTCTGTATTTTCATAATCACCAGAATCTAATTCAAAAATCCGGTCAATATCGATATTTCCATTGAATAAATAAAACTTATTTACATTTTTCATATACAGTCCAAAAGAATTTTCTTTTTTTAAGTGTTTTAAAAATTCTTTTTTCGTGTCATTTTTAGAAAAACCGTCAAATGTGTAATCTTTTATAAGATCACAATTTTTTTTAAGAGTTTCTAATAAAACATATGGTTCTATCCATTTTGTTATAATTTTATTCATGATAAAACCTCTGTATCTTCTTGTGATTTAAATTGCATTTCATAAAGATATCTGTATTTACCGTTTTCAATATGTATTAGCTCATCATGTGTACCAAGCTCAGCTAGTTCACCGTCGTTTATAACAGCAATTCTATCTGCATTTTTAATTGTTGATAACCTGTGGGCAATTACAAATACTGTTTTATTTTGAATTAAGTTATCCAGTGCTTTTTGAACGATTGCTTCTGATTCATTGTCAAGAGCTGATGTAGCTTCATCTAAGATAACAATAGGTGCATCTTTTAACATTGCTCTTGCAATAGCTACGCGCTGTCTTTGACCGCCTGATAAAGAAGCTCCTCTTTCTCCTACAAATGTGTCTATTCCGTTTTCTAATGTATGTATGAATTCATCCAAATGTGCCATTTCTACAACTTTTTGAATTTGTTCATCTGTTGCATTTTCATTACCCATTAAGATATTTTCTTTTATAGTTCCGGAAAATAAGAAGTTATCTTGGAAAACAAATGAAATGTTATTTCTCAAAGATATTAAATCAAATTTTCTTATATCTACTCCATCAAATTCTATGGCGCCTGATTTAACATCATAAAATCTTGGTAATAAACTTACTACAGTGCTTTTCCCGCCTCCAGAATTTCCAACAAGTGCCATTGTTTCACCTTTATTAATATGAAGAGTGAAATTTTTCAACACAGGAGTATTTTCTTCATATTCAAAATATATATTTTTGAAATCGATAGATCTTTCTAATCCTTTCATTTGAATAGCATTTTCCGGTGATTTAATTTGCGGTTGTAAGTCAAATAGTTCAAATACTCTGCTCATTGCGACGAATACGTTTTGTAAGTTTGTTAAAGTATTTCCAAGAGTTTTAGTCGGTTTATATAAAAGTAGTAATGATGTTACAAATGAGGCAAAGCTACCTGCAGTCATTTCTCCTGAAAGGATTAAATGGTTTCCGTATGCCATTACAAGAGCAATACCTATTGAACATACAAAATACATAATAGGAGACATCCAACCTACACGCTTAGTTAAAGACATTGCCAGATGGAATTGTTCATGTATTTGATTATCAAATTTTGTGTTTTGATCGTTTTGAAGATTATATGCAGTCATAATTTTATTTCCTGCAAATGTTTCATTAAAATTAGTAGTCATATCTCCGCCTACGACCATCGTAGCGTTTGATACTTTTTTAATTCTTTTTCTAATAAGAGTTACAGGGGTAATTGCAATGGCCATTATTGTAACACCGATTATTGCAAGTTTCCATGAGTTATATAATAATACTCCAATAAGTCCAATAAGACCAAAGAATGTTGCAATAAATGATTTTAACATATCAATAATATTTTTTGACGCAGCATCAGGATCAGATAAAAAACGAGTCAGTACAATTCCAGATGAGTTAACATCAAAAAATTGCGGGTCCATTGATGTCAATTTCTTAAACAAATCTTTTTTCAAGGCCATAGATATTTTCTGACCGGTCCAGTCAGTAAGGTAATTGCTTGAGTATTTTAAAATACCTTGAAATAAAGCGAAAGCAACTATACCAAAAGGTATAATAGTAGCTAAAAATGCCTGAGAATGAACCGTAAAACCAAAGAATGTCCAAGTATGTTCAGGATTTCCATTGATAACAAAATCCAAATAAGGTTTTAAAGATAAGGCTACAACACCATCTAATAAGCCTAAAGGTATAGCAATAATAAGATTTATTATAGATCTTCCCAGTACAGGCTTTATGTATGGAAAAATTTTCCCTAATAAGTATTTATAATTAAAAGCATTTTTTGATGCAGTATTTTTTAATTTGTAATCCATGTATATCCCTCTTCTTATAAAATTATATATAATATTATCTCATAAAAAAAATTTTTGTGTTATTCTGGTAATTAATAAGGAATTAAAAGGAGTAGAGATGAAGATTTGCGTTATAGGTACAGGTTATGTCGGTTTAGTCGCAGGTACATGTCTTGCAGATATGGGAAATGATGTAATTTGTGTAGATAATGATTTGGAAAAATTAAAGAAATTAGAAAATGGAATTGTTCCTATTTACGAACCTGGTTTGGAAGAATTAATAAAGGCTAATGTTATAGAAGGAAGATTAAAATTCTCTTCAGATTTGGATGATTCTGTAAAAAAATCTTTGGTATGTTTTATTGCTGTAGGTACACCGCAAAGCGAAGATGGATCTGCTGACTTGCATTATGTGGAACAAGTTGCAGAAAGTATCGGTAAAGCAATGAATGGATATAAAGTAATAGTTGATAAATCTACTGTTCCGGTTGGTACTGCAGATAGAGTCACAGAGATTATTAAAAAATATTATGACGGAGAATTTGATGTTGTATCAAATCCTGAATTTTTAAAACAGGGTGCAGCCGTAGATGACTTTTTAAAACCAGATAGAGTTGTAATTGGTTCTAATTCTCCAAAAGCAACTGCAATTATGCAAGAAGTTTATGCACCGTTTTTCAGAACAGCAAGCAGATTTGTAATTATGGACGTAAAATCTGCTGAAATGACAAAGTATGCAGCAAATTCATTCCTTGCAGTAAAAATTTCTTATGCAAATGAAATCGCGAATATTTGTGAGGCTGTAGGTGCTGATGCTGAAATGGTAAGAATTGGAATGTGCTCAGATAAACGTATAGGATCTCAATTTTTATTCCCAGGTCTAGGCTATGGCGGCAGTTGTTTCCCTAAAGATGTAAAAGCATTATTAAAAACAGCAAAAGATAACAATTGCGGATATCGTTTAATAGAAGCTGCAGACGAGGTGAATAAAGAGCAAAGAGTTATTTTTATAAATAAAATTCTTGCACGTTTTGGCATGAATCTCGCCGGTAAAACATTTGCAGTTTGGGGATTGACATTCAAACCTAAAACAAATGATATGAGAATGTCTCCAGCTATTACTATTATCAACTTCTTATTAGAATTTGGTGCTAAAGTTAAAGCATTTGACCCAAAAGGTTTTGAACAAGCTAAAAATATTTGGGGAGATAAAATCACTTATGCAAAAAATTCTTATGATGCTTTAGATGGAGCTGATTGTCTTTTGCTTTTGACAGAATGGAATGAATTTAGACGTCCTGATTTTGATAAAGTAAAAGAATTGATGAAATCTCCAATTATTTTTGACGGTAGGAACCAATATGATGGAGAACGTTTAATTCAACGTGGCTTTGAATATTCTTGTGTTGGAAAACGTTTTAAATAAATTATTAAATATCTTTTAATTGGTCAAAGGCGTTCAGTTTATTTTCTTCAATAACATGGCCGCCTTTTTCCAATATAATAAATTGTTTTAAATTAAGTACTTTTTTGGCAATGTCTTCAGTAGATTTTTTCGGTACAATTTTATCATTAGCTGAATGTATCAAATATACTGGAGCTTCAATTGATTTAAGTTTTTTATTGGTTTTGAAAATATTATCGATATGATTTAACAAAAAAGGAAATTTATCTATACTGTATTTTAAGAGTTTAGGTAATCTTATAGTTGTTCCTTTTGTTAATAAATCGACTTCATTTCTCAAAGAATTAAATGGTGAAATCAGTACTAAAAAATTTAAATTTTTATTTTTTGAAGCCATTTCAATTGCGGGGAAACTACCCATACTAAATCCGATAACTCCTATATTTTCATTAGGAATACCTTTTTTATTTAAATATTCAATAGCCATTTCGGTTTGTTTTTTAATGACTTTTTCTGTCATTTTATCTGTATTAGTTCCAAATTCACCGTATTCAGGAGCTAGTACAGCATATCCTTTTTTTAAAATTTTCTTATAAATATCTTGATTCGATGATATATTTTGACCTAATCCGTGGAAAAATATAATATATTTTTTTCTGTTATTATCAGGATTAATCTCCCAAGCTTCTGTCGAGTATTTCCCTTTTGACAATTTCAAAACATTAAGATTTGGTTTTATAATTTGATCAATAGGTGTCCATCTATTTTTTGAGATATGAGTGAATCTGTCAAAAACTTTTTCCATATAAAAATTATATGGTGATATTTTTTTTAATGGATTGTTAATACCTGTAAAATTAGGATTATTTCTTGTTTGGTAGTTTGTAAAAGAATAATTGTTTATGGGGTAAATCATTATATTTTCCTTTTTTTTGAAAAATAAAAAGGCACTATGAAAAGTGCCTTTTTATTTGGGCATGAAGAGACTCGAACTCCCACGCGTTAGCACTAGTTCCTAAGACTAGCGTGTCTACCATTCCACCACATGCCCATATTTAATTGTCACTACGATGAACGCAAGATTTAATATAACTTGAAAGAGTTTTATTGTCAAGAACTTTTAATTGTTTTTTATGTTTAGTGCTAAAAATAAATTTATATTGAATATTTTAAAGTAAGTTAATTTTCTTTTTTCATATTTTCAGGATGGGCAGAATTAGATAGTATTATTTCATAATATTCATTTTTATCTATATTTACTCCCATGTTTTTAGGATCTGCAAACTTTTTCTTTTTATTTTTATTCAATAATTTTTTATAATCACTTCCCATAGCATTATTATATTACAAAATTTTAAAAACTGCTTGAAATTTTTATACCTTTGTTTTACGATATTTTTACGTGCGTCGATGTATTTGTGGAACATCGATTAAAGGAATTTATTTAGTAAGTACGAAATATAAACATATAAAGGAAATTGAAATGAACCCTATTATTGATGAATTGGAAAAATCTTATTTAAAAGAAAATCTTCCTGAAGCAAATCCTGGCGATACTGTAAAAGTTTTCGTTAGAATTGTAGAAGGTAACAAAGAAAGAATTCAGGCTTTCGAAGGAACAGTTATTAAAACTCACGGTTCTGGTGTAAACAAAACTATTACCGTAAGAAAAGTATTCCAAGGTGTTGGTGTAGAACGTGTATTCTTACTAAACTCTCCAAGAATTGACAAAATTACAGTTCTTAGAAAAGGTGATGTAAGACGTTCTAAACTATACTACTTAAGAGAACGTTCTGGTAAAGCAACTCGTATCAAGGAAAAAATTGAAAAAAGATAAGCTTCACATACATTGGTATCCTGGACATATTGCGAAAGCTGAAAAAAAATTAAAAGAACAGCTCTCTCTAGTTGATGCCGTAATTGAAGTTATTGATGCGAGACTGCCTTATTCAAGCAGTTATGATAATATTACGAGGCTTTTAGGTGAAAAGCCTCGTTTAATTTTGCTTAATAAATCTGATTTAACTAATCCTGATGAACTTAAAAAATTTATTAAAGTTATAGAGGATAAAACAGGTTATCCCGTTTTGAAATCAGATGCTAAAAGTTCTAAGGATTTGAATTTTATAGTGAAAAAAGCTGTAGAATTATCAGAGCCGAGAATTCAAGCTTTAATGAAAAAGGGATTGTTAAGAAGACCTGCAAGGGTGATGGTAGTTGGTATGCCAAATGTAGGCAAATCAAGTATTATAAATAAATTAACCAAATCATCAAAGACAAAAATAGGTGCAAAAGCAGGGGTTACAAGGCAGCAGCAGTGGGTGCGTATTAACCCGCAACTTGATTTGTTAGATACTCCCGGTATTATTCCGATGAAGCAGGAAGATCAGGATCGAGCTAAAAAATTAGCTTTTGTAAATGCAGTATCTGAAAATGCTTATTCTAATGAAATTGTCGCTAAAGAATTACTTTCATTGTTGTCTGAAAAATATTCAGATATTGTAAAAGAATTTTATAAAGTGGATAATCTTTCTTTAGAAGATATTGCAAAATCAAGAAATTGGATTGTATCAGGTGGTAATCCGGATATTGAAAGAACTGCAGTGTATCTTTTGAGAGATTTTCGCGAGGGTAAGATTGGAAAATTTATTCTTGATGATTTTGAAGGATAATTATGGCAACAGATATTAAGACAAATTTAACATCTGATTCAAGGATTGTAAAACTTTTTTCATTTGATATAGAACAAAAGCGTATTGTGATAGGTACAGATGAAGCAGGCAGAGGCTGTGGAGCCGGTGGAGTATTTGCAAGTGCGGTGTGTTTCAATGATCGTTCTCAAGAGCTTATGGAAGAATTAGCAGAGTTAAATGACAGTAAGAAGTTATCTGCTAAAAAAAGAGAAGCTCTATTTGATATTATTAAAGAAAAGACTGTTAATTCGACTATTTGTATAGAAGTTGACGAGATTGAACGTATAAATATTTTGAATGCTTCATTAAAGGCTATGCGTATGGCATGTACTGATGTTATAAATCAGCTATACCCTATAAAAGAAGATAGAGATACTATAGCTAAAAATGAAATTATTATATTAGTTGATGGAAATAAAAAAATTTTTAATTTTAATTATAGTCAAAAATATATTATAAAAGGTGATGCGACATCTGCTTCTATTGCTGCTGCAAGTATTTTAGCTAAAGTTAGTCGTGATAGATATATGTTAAAACTTGATGAAGAATTTCCTCAATACAAATGGAGGGAAAATGCAGGATATTTAACAAAAGAACACATGGCTTTGATAGATAAATACGGTCTATGTAAGTATCATAGACCGTCATATCTTGAAAAACATTTTGCAAAACAAGAGCAGCTTAGTTTATTTTAATTATTATAATCTGAATGGATAGTCTGATTTAAATTCCCAATTATCATGTTCAAGCAGAAATGAGCAAGATGTTGGGGATGATTTACATTGATTTAATTTTTGAGTTCTAGTTTCATTGCTGTTGTATTTTGCTTGGTAAGTAATTAATTTGCCAGCAATGTACTGGCTTTCTGCTTCTGGACATAGTAAAAATCTATATCTATCCCTACCTTCCTTATTAGGAATTCTATCACCGTTGTAGTCGTAGATAAAGTCTATACATCTTCCATTTCTCATAAGAAAAGAACTTCCATCATTCAATAAGACTTTAAATAAATTTGTATCTTCATCTTTTGATGTGCTTAGATATTTTAGATAGTTTTTTAAATACTTATCGAAATATATTTCGCTATTTTGAGCATCCAAATCCTCATACAATCCTGTATCTGGATCTTTTCCTGTTTCTCCAGCTTTTGTCCATTCTTTTGCACTACCATTATCTATTTCTGATAATAATATTGCTTGTTGCATTGTGCTGTAGAATTTTTTTAATCTTGCAGAAGCTTCAGTTTTTTTTTGATTTTGTATAAGTACAGGTATAGTGAGAGCTGCTACAACTCCAATAATTCCAAGAGTGATTAAAACTTCTGCTAATGTAAAACCCTTTAACCCCTTATACCAAGCGACCTTCGCGGGGGGGGGGCGACCCTTAACGCTTTGAAATTCATAATTTCAGCCTCCTTATATATTTATTATTTCAGATTTTATATGCTTTGTCAATCTTAAATATCAAAAAGTTTATGAAGTCTTACTTGAATATCTTCTTCGTCCAAATCTTGAGTGATTTTATTTAAATCTATTGACATTTGATAGTAATTTGCTGCATCATTTATAAATCCCATTGCTTGTGATGCTCTTGCTGCATTAAAGTATGCAAGAGTGTAGCTTGGATTTAATTCAATTGCTGTTTCAAAGTATTCAAGAGCTTCTTCTGCGTCTCCAAGACCATCTAAGTATAAAATCCCTAAATTATTTTGGGCATATTCATTATCAGGATTTAAATCAATAGCTTTGTGGAAAGATACAAGAGCTTCTTCCAAATAGTCTTTTTCCCAAAGAGCAATTCCTGCTTTTGAATAAGCTCTGTAATCATCTGGATTTAGTGTTATTGCATCGCAATAGGCTCTGATTGCATTATCAAGATCATATGCTGCCATATGTACATCCCCCAGTGATATTAATAAATTATAATTATGGGGATCAAGGATTATTCCTGCTTGGTATGTTGATATTGCCGCATCAATATTTCCTTTTGCTTCTGCGTAAATTGATCCCAATGCTTCGCAAACTATTGATGTCCATTCGTTATCAGGATTAATTGCAATTGCTTTTTGATAGTGCTCAATAGCATCATCATATAATTCAGCTTTTGAATAAGCATATGCAAGTGAATTATTATAGAATGGATTTTCAGGATCTTTTTCAAGTGCAAGTTTGAAAGCGCTGATTGAATTTATTTTATCTTCTTTTTTTAGATATAGATGTCCTAATTCATAGTAAATTTGAGGTGTATCTATATCAAATTCTAGTAATTTTTCATAGCAGTCAATTGTTTCATCCGTATTTTCTGGGAAATAGGTTTGTAAAACTGTAGCTAATTTTACTAAAACTTCTCTGTTTAATGGATTTGCTTCTAGAACTTTTCTGTAGCAGTCGACAGTCAAGTCCATTTCTTTATTTTTTAAGGCTAAATCTCCCATTTTATTGTAGAAAATTTCACCATGATTTGTTGCTGTAATTGCTTGACGGTATAAATTTTCTGCAGATGGGTAAAGTTTGAATTTTTCTAAAAATTTTCCGACTGTATTGTATGTGAATACAGAAAAATCGTCAGACATGTTTTTGTAAAACATTTTCATGGAAGGTCTATCCCATGCAAGCATGAGGCTTCCTGATAAGAAATAATATAAAAAGCTTATATAATCTTTTACTCCTCCATTTTGGGAATTTATTTTTTGCAAAATCGATTGGGATAATATAAGTCTTGGTCTGCCTGATTTTAATTTTCCCATTTTAATTGCGGATTTGAATTCTTGTTCAGCAGATTTAAAATCTTGAGCTAATTTCATGAAAAATCCGGTATACAAATGCGCATTGATGTTTTGAGGAGCTAGAGATATTGCTGTTTTACATTGCTCAATAGCTGTGTCAAGACTAATTTGTCCTTGTTCCCACATTAAAGTTGCAAGCCTATAATACGCTTCTGGCATAGAAGGATCGTATTTAACAGCATCAATATAAAATTCAATAGCTTCTTCTAAATCGCTGTTTTGTTGGCGAATAAGGTATCTTTCATGTGCTATTCGGGCTTTTTCTAGTGATTCTTTTGCTTTATCTTTGTTTGCCGCAACTATCGGCTGTAGTAAAATCTGTTCTGACATCAATGAGCTCCAATAAGATGTGTGTATTTTCTATTTGTATATTATTATTTCGTTATAAATAATATTAATCTTTACTAAATTAAATTAATATCATCCATATGGAGTAGATAGTAGGTTAATCTATTTTAATTTTTAGTCTTAATTTGTTTTATTTGTACTATAATATCTGGTATAGCCGATTAGGAATATGGAATATGAATTATCTTAATAATAAATATGATGTAATAGTTGTAGGTGCAGGACATGCCGGTTGTGAAGCCGCAATTTCTTGTGCAAGATTAGGTGCAAAAGTTTTATTAGCGACATTAAATGTTGACCATATTGCTTTAATGCCTTGTAATCCTGCTGTTGGAGGTCCGGCTAAATCAACTTTAGTAAGGGAAATTGATGCTTTAGGCGGTGTTATGGGAGAGGTAGCTGACGCTACTTATATTCAAATGAAAATGCTTAATTCATCCAAAGGTCCTGCAGTTCGAGCTTTGCGTGCTCAGTCTGATAAAAAACAGTATATGGATTACATGCGAAATATTATTGAGAATAATGAAAATATTTATCTCCGTCAGGCTTGTATTACAGATTTATTAGTTGAAAACGGTGAAGTTGTCGGTGCAATTGATGAATTTGGGATTGAATATTCATCAAGAGCTGTTGTGTTAACTACAGGAACTTCTTTAAACGGTAGAATTTTTGTTGGGCTTAGATCTTATAGTGCAGGTCGATTAGGTGAAAAAGCTGCTTATGGATTATCTGAATCTTTAGTAAAACATGGAATTGAAATTAAAAAGCTGAAAACTGGAACTCCACCTCGAGTTGATAAAAGAACAATTGATTATTCTAAAATGAGTATTCAACCTGGAGATGAGCAGTTACATTTTTATTCATTTAAGCCAAACAGACCAGTGAGACCTCAATATCCTTGCTATTTGACAAGAACCAATGAAGAAACTCATGCGATTATTAAAGCTAATCTTGATAAATCCCCAATGTTTCAAGGTTTAATTCAAGGTGTAGGTCCCCGTTATTGTCCGTCAATTGAAGATAAAGTTGTAAGATTTAGTGAAAATCCTTCTCATCATATTTTTATAGAGCCTGAAGGATTAGGTACTTATGAAGTTTATATTCAAGGTTTTTCAAGTAGTTTACCTGCTGATGTTCAGGTGAAAATGTTAAGAACGCTTCCGGGATTAAAAAAAGCTCATGTTATTAAACCTGCTTATGCAGTAGAATATGATTATGTGCCAGCTGTACAGACAACTCATTCTTTAATGTCTAAAAAGATTCGAGGTTTGTTCTTCGGTGGACAAATTAACGGTACAAGCGGTTATGAAGAAGCTGCTGCTCAAGGACTTATTGCCGGAATTAACGCATTTAATTACTTGAATAATACAGAAATGCTTGAATTATCAAGAAGTTCTTCTTACATTGGCACTTTGATTGATGATTTGGTTACAAAAGATATTCAAGATCCTTATAGAATGCTTACTTCTCGTTCTGAATACCGACTTTTATTAAGACAGGATAATGCAGATGCAAGATTAACTCCTATAGGTAAAAAATATGGATTAATCGATGATGCTCAATATAAAGTATTTACCGACAAACAAGAAGCGATTGAAAAAGAATTAGCAAGGATTAAAGATGCTAAAATCTCTGCAACTGATGAGGTAAATTCGATTTTAGCAAAATATGGCGAGCATATGGACAGAGGTATGAAAATCTCTGAACTTTTGAAACGTCCGAATATTGATTATAAGGTAATAAAAGAAATTGATACTGCTACAAACGATTTGAATATACCTTATGATGTTGCAGAACAGGTTGAAATTCTTGTAAAATACGACGGATATTTGAAACGTCAAGAATTTCAAGTAGAACAAGCTTCTAAATTAGATAAATTTAAAATCCCTGATGATATTGATTATTCTTCAATAGATCATATATCTTCAGAAACAAAAGATAAATTATCTAAAATAAGACCTAAAACTTTAGCTCAGGCTTCACGTATCGGAGGTGTAAAACCTGCTGATATTTCAATTTTAATGGTAATGCTTGAAAGACATCAGTTTTCAAGAATATAATTAAAAAATCATATTATTTGAATTTTGGGATCCACATTGGAACATTCTTTTTATATTCCAAATATTCTTGTCCAAAATTCCTTTCAAGTTGTTTTTCTTCAAATAATTTAAAATAAATACAATTAATAACGAAAAATATTATCATCCAATAAAGCAGATTAATTGAATTTAAAATTAGTGCTTCTGCTGTAAGTATACTCAAAACTCCTGTAATCATGGGGTTTCTAACTATTTTAAAAGGGCCTTCAACTACTAGGTGTTTTGTAGCTGCCCATGGTGCAAGTGTTCCTTTGCCTATTGTGTTGAATAAAATCATTGTCCAAATAGCAAGAAATAGACCGAATATAAATAATATGATTCCAAAAATTATTTGTATAATATTTGGTATATTATATTGAAACTTAGAAAAATATAAAATTAAGCAAGGAATTACTACAGTAACATTAAACGGTAAAATAATTATTGCTTTAATCCATTCTTTCATATCTTTACCCTCATAATTATTATATCAAAAAATTTCTATGCCATATAATTAATTCCAAAGTTTTTCTTTTCATATTGAATTCGGTTGTTTTTAAGAACAGATTCAAATGCTTTATCTTTGTAATCTTTTACATTAAAATCTACTTTCCCGTAAACTCCGGAATTTTTAACTTTGAAAAATGTCGCATTGGCATTATTTAGCCAAAAATTATTCATTAATGCGCCTAGCATAAATATTTGAGTCTTAGAAGTCGCAGATCCTGTATCTACAGTGTATGTGCTTTTAAAAGCTGGTGAATGAATATTATTAATTTGCATATTTATATATAATACCTGTCAAAAATTTTTTTGCTATTGATGTAAATTTATATTAAATGTTTAGCAAAAAGTTTTTTTTAGCTCTTTTGTATAAAAAATATTATATGAATACTAAAAGGATATTGTTTGATGATAGAAAAAGTTGGATTAAGTTATACATTTAAAATAAGAAATAATTTACAAAATCAGAATAATAACAAATCAAATTCAACAATTCCTAATGATTTTAATAATAGTCTAAATTTGGATATTCCATTCTATCATCCAATAAGTTTTGGTGCTAATAAGAAAAGTTCTCAAAAGCATACTCCTTTGGAAGTATTAGAATATTGTTATACGAATTCTGCGACTAATCTGGTTAATGATGCTACTAAATTAGCTATGGAGAATAAAAATTCAGAAGTTACTCATTTTCATATTTGGAAAGCCGAATTAAATCAACTAGATAAATACATTGACGATTTGAATAACGGGATTAAACAGTATGATTATAAAAGTGGTGATAGCATACAATCTTTTTTAGAAGTGCTCACAACAAATGATATTTTTAGAGATGAAAAGGTTCGAATAGGACTTCAGAAGTTAATTAAAGATGAAAAAACTGTTTTAGATAATATAATTTTAAAACTTCCAAAGGATGAAAAAGTTACGACTCCTAAATTATCAGATGAGGTTGTTAGAGATATTTGGAGTCCTCGTGAGTCTGAAAATGAAAGGGTTTATGATTTTAATATCGTAGGTAGTGCATTGTATTCAGAAGACGATAAAGTTAAGGAATTTTTAGATGATTTTATCGGAAAAATTAATAACTTAACTATGATAAATCATGACAAAATTGAAGAGCGCTCTCATATAAAGGCTTATGATGAAAAAGCTAAAAATATTTGGAAGAATCTTGCTTTAGGTACAAATATGTTTGTAACTTTTGACCATAAAAAAGTTAATCCATATATGTTTATTAACAGTTTATATTATACAAAATCGGAAGATACAGATATAACTCAATTTGAAATTAATATAAAAGAGCAATGTGTTTTGGATAAAGTAAAAGAATTTTCAAAAGATAAATCAAAGAAGCATGTAATAATAATGTTTCCATCAAATATGTTAATAAATTCCGCGACACAAGAGGAGAAAGATAATAATATATTTGCTTATTCCGAACAGTTTCAAAATATGCTTAGACATCTTCCTCAAAATATAAAATTTATAATGATAGATCCTAAAGATAATTACTTTATGAATATGCAGAATCCTGTAATTCAATCTATGTATGAAAATTTTGGGGAAATATCAATTCCTGTACTAAGTACTAAACAGTTTGTGAAGGCGTTTGAAGAAGAGCGTTTAATGATGCGAGATATTAAAAAGCCATTTTCTAAAAAAGCAATAGAAAAAACTGTAGAAACTGCTGCACAACTTGAAGGAATTTATCCTGATAAAGCTGTAAAATTAATGAAAAAAATATCTTCTTTTTACATAAATAAACGAGAAATAACAGAAAAAGATGTATTAGAATATACAAAAGAAGCAAAAGAGTTATTTAAAAAGAATGATGATGATGATTCAATAAATATTTTATTTGATACTCAAAAACGCTTAAAAAATATTGTAGGGAAAGATGCAACTAAAAAAGAAGTCGCATCTATTGTAAAACAAATAAAATCAAATCATATGGGGACTAAAGGAACAATAATATTCTCCCAAGACCATACTGCAGGTAGCGGAAGAAGATTTATTGCAAAAGTTATAGCAGGTGAAGCAAAAATCCCTTATATGGAAATAAATGCTATGGATTTTGGGACTAAAGATGTTGATATTTTTGGAGGTAATACATTAACTCCGGAAGCATCAATAAAAAAAATGTTTTCTATCGTAAATACTCAAGCGGAAAATAATTCTAACAAGTCTGCAGTACTATTTATTGAAAATTTCGAGTATTTTTCAATAGGAGAATTAATCTCAGAATATCAACAAAAGGCAATGGCTCAATTGCTAAGAGAAATGGATAATTCTGAAAGAAAAGGTTTAAATATTCTTGTTATTGGTTCAGTTTCTGATCCTAATTTAATAGGTGAAGCGACAATGAAGTCTTTTAAATTTGTTGATACTATAGAAGTTTCCTCTCCAGCTTTTAATGATAAGGAAAGGGCTGATATAATAAAAGATACAATTAAAGAATCAAAGTTAAAAATAGCAGGAAAAACTCCAGAAGAAAAACAAGAAATAATAAAAGCAGCAGCATTAACAACTGAAGGTTTTTCGTTTATATATATTAAAAATCTTGTCAAAAAGGCTCAATCAGTAGCTTTAGAACGTGGTCATAAAGAGATAAATAAAGCTGACTTTACAGAGGCATACTTACAAATTACAACCGGACGACCTTCTACAAATTATATTGAACCTCATGAAAAAGAAATTACAACATCTCATGAATGTGGTCATGCTCTAAATGCAGAGATTATGAATAATATAGCAAAAGATTATGGAAAGCCTTGGCATAGAGCATATAAAGTGAATTTTGTAACACTGGATCCTCGAGGGGATTATGGTGGATGTATGTTACCTATTGAAGATCATAACAGCAAATATTCTTTTGAAAAGAATTTTTCTGACATAGTCTGCTCATATGGAGGTCATTCTGCAGAAAAATATTTTTATGATATAGATGGTTCTTATGGAATATCTAGTGATCTTCAAATGGCAACTTCTACAGCTAATCGTATGATTAAAATAATGGGACAAGGTGCAAAAGTAGGGAAAAAATCATTAGTTAAAGAATCAAATTTGTCAGAAAATATGAAAGAAATAATTGAAGAAGATAGAGATGTTATTCTTAATAATGCTCTAACTGTATCTGATTTGATTACAGAAACTTATGCTGATTTTAACAGAGAATTTACTAAAAAATATTCGAATTTGGTTGGAACAGGAGATTGTCTTGTTGATGGAAATGTATTCCGAAAAGAACTGGCTGACTGGAAAGCTCGTCAATCTAAAGAAAAGCAAGAAGAAATAAAATTAATGGAGACAATCATTTTAGAAATAATTGCAAAGACTAAAAAAGGTGAAATATATTAATATAGTTGTAAAAATTGTATTGATAGTCAGTCTATAGTAATTAATAAGTGGTGTATAGTCATTTACTCAGACTTTTAAAAATCTCTTGGATTTACTCCATGTATCCAGTTGGATTCAATTTGCTCAAGAGATATTCCCTTTGTTTCCGGTACAAAGAAGTAAACGAATAGTATACATAAGAATGATACAATTGCAAATCCCCAGAATGTATAGGCTCCGCCTATGTTGTGTATAAGTATTGGGAAACTTCCGACTACAAAGAAATTAAAAGCGAAGTTTGCAACAGTACATATACTCATTGCAATGCCTCTGATTTTGAGCGGAAAAACTTCTGAAACTATTATCCATCCGATAGGTCCAAGGCTCATAGCAAAACAAATTATATATGCCACAAGGCTTCCTACTGCTACGTATTTTAAATTTTCCCCAAGAGCAGATTCAAATGCAAAAGCACATCCAAGTGCAGTTAAACTAAGCATTACACCTGTTAATCCAAAATAAAGTAATGGTTTTCTTCCTAATTTATCAGTAAAGAATACTGCAACAATTGTCATCAAAAAGTTAACAACACCAATACCTGTTGTAGCATATATTGCGTTTAAATTTGAATCAAAACCTGCTACTTTGAAAATAGTTGGAGCATAGTATATTATTGTGTTAATACCTGTGCAAATTTGAGCAAACATTATTCCAATACCTACGACAAAAGGCATTATCATCCATTTTTTGAATTTGAATTTTTGTCCTGCTGTTTTTTCGTTTAATTTTAAAGTTCTTTTAATTTCCTTTATTTCATTGTCAACATCAACACCTGGTTCAATTTTTTCTAAAACTTTTTCAGCGTCATTGTCTTTGTTTTTGCTTATAAGCCATCTTGGAGTATCACTCATAAAGCACATACCAACCAGTAATACCAGACCTGGTAGAACACCAGCAAGAAGCATCCAGCGCCAATTAAATACCGCTTGAGCAAATGCAGCATTTATGAAGTATGAAAATAAAATACCTGCAGTTATTGCCCATTGGTAAAGAGAAACAAGTGTGCCCCTAAGAGCTTTAGGAGAAATTTCTGATAAATATAATGGAATTACAAAATTAACAATTCCCACAGCAAGTCCGACAAATACTCTGGATATTATAAGTATATATACGTTAGGAGCAAGCCCGCATAAAATAGATCCAATAATAAATATAATTGCAGTTGCAATTATGACTTTTTTCCTACCGAACATATCAGCCAGTATTCCGTTTGTAGCAGCACCAATTACTGCACCAATGAGAACCGAGCTGACAACTATACCTTGTAAAGAGTCCGATAAATCCCAGTTTTCATTTATAAATAAAAGAGCTCCTGATATAACTCCTGTATCGTATCCGGATAATAATCCACCCAAAGATGCTATGATTGCTACAATATACAACCAAATAAATTTGAATTTTTTCATATTAATTCCCTCAAAAACTACTTATATTTTAAATTATTTTTTATATTTCTTCCAGATATTTTTTAAGAAATATTAATCTAAAATATAGTATAGTAGCAAAAAAAATATTTAGGAATTTTGTATTGATAAAGTAGTAGGATATAATCAAAATTTATAGGAGGGAAAATGATTTCTAAAGTACAAGCATATAATACAAATCAACCTAATTTTACATCAAAAGTTCGAGTTTCTGATAGATTTGCTAATTTTTATACTAAAAACGCATACAATAGAATAAAAAATCAAATCAAAATTCTTGAAAATAATGGAAATAAAGATTTGGTATTGCTAGATAGAAATGAAAGTGGAGATAGTATATATTTGAAGGTATACAAAAAATATAAAAATAAAATTGTAGAAAATAATACTTGGGGGTATGCTCCATATACATTGGAAAACAAAAAAGAGCATAGTATTGTTGACTTGTATAATAAAGTTGCAAATGAGAGGAAAGACGAATTTAGGGAATCTGGATTATCTAAAATTATGTTCGAATATCTATAAAAAATAAGATGTTGGGCTAAAAGTCCAACATCTTATTTTTTTTTATAATAAATTTATGTCTATTAATTAAACATAGTATCTTTTTATATACTATGTTTATGATTTCTCTTTTCCCCATTTCCGTAGAAAATAGATTTATCAGGAGCATTGTAGCCTTCATAATTCCGACTAAAAAATCAAGATATATTTGAAACACAGCCTTATTGGTTCAAAAAAATTAAATTCCTGCAATGTCTGTCAAACCATAACTTACATTAAAAATTTCCCGGAGATGGATTCGAACCACCGTTGGAAGAGCCAGAATCTTCAGTCCTGCCACTAGACGATCCGGGAATAACTAAAAATAACCTATATAATAAAAAACTCCCCAGGTTGGACTCGAACCAACAACCTACCGGTTAACAGCCGGTTGCTCCGCCATTGAGCTACTGAGGAATAATTATTTTCCGCAACTTTATTTCGTTGGGGCTTATGAGATTATTATAATACAAAAGATTTTTATTGTAAAGTACTTTTTTTTATTTTTTATTTAATTGATGATAATTTTACCAGATTGGCAAAATCAGCATAGCGAGAGCTTAATTCCTCAAATGTCCCTATGTCAATTACCTGACCATCTTTCATGTATATTAATTTATTGCATGCTTTTAAGGTGGATAATCTGTGGGCAATTGCTATTATTGTTTTTGATTTACTTATATTGGTAAGCATTTCGGTAATTTCATTTTCTACTTGTACATCCAATGCTGATGTCGCTTCATCAAGAATTATTATTTCAGGATCTCTATACAATGCTCTTGCTATTGCTAATCTCTGTTTTTGCCCTTGAGATAGACCGTTGGAGCCTATTATTATATTTGAGTTTATGCTGTCAGGATATTCTTTGATAACATCATAAATTTGGGCTGCTTTAAGGGCTTTTATGACCCCATTTTCATCTATTGTTTCACAGCCCCATGCTACGTTTTCTTTAATTGATTTATCAAGTATGTTAATTTGTTGTGGTACATAGCCTATAATATGGCGGAATTTTGAAAAATTCTCTTGAGTTAATTTTGTATCATCAACTATAATTTCTCCTGAATCTACTGGTAATAGTCCTGTTATTATATCAGCTAAGGTGCTTTTCCCTGCTCCTGATAGCCCTATTATACCGATAAAATCTCCTTTATTTATATCAAATGAAACATTTTTTATTATTTGTTTGGATTCATTATATGAAAAAGAAATATTTTTTAAAGATATTTTCTTGTTAAAATTTATTTTTTCATTTATTGATGAATCATAGTATTTAAAGTTTGCTATATCGCATTTTTCATATTCTTCATTTAATTTTTTTACAAAATTTCTGGTTGTATTAATATTTATAATTGATGTTTGAATTCTGTTAAGTGCTGGTGCGATCCTAAACAATGATGCGATAACAATTGCTAAAGATGCTATTAAAGATGAATTATTTGTTATATTTTGAATAGATAAAATACATGCCAATATTAACAAAGACAGCACTATAAGTATTTCAATTATATAAGGTGGAATTCCATTATAAAATCCTTGCAGGGTTTGAATATCTCTAAAATCTTTTTCTGCTTTAAGGTATTTTTTGTAAAAGAGTTGTTCTGCAGATAATATTTTTAATTCTTTAATATTAATTATATTATCCATTATTGTGATTTTATATTTTTGTAATGTTTTAGACATTGTATTTGCAAGAACAGAAGTTCTTTTTTTGAAATATTTATTTTGTATATACATTGTAATAGATACAAAGGCTAATGTTGCAATTGCAGGGATGGGAAATTTTACAAATAGTAGCGATAAAATCATTGTAATTATAACAGTGTTTGTAAGTAGGTTTAATCCTCTCATTATAAAGCCGTCAACTGCAATATTGCATGTTGTTTCTATATTATATAATTTATCTGTTTGAGAACTTTTGATTATATTTTTGTAAGGCGCAAAAATATAATACTGCATAAATTTTGATGTAATATCTTTTTTCCAATCGCTTACAAATTTATTTTGGACGTATTGAATAAAAATCATAAAAATATTTTTTGAAATAAATACTAAAATTGCTATAAAGCCTATTAATAGACCGCCTATAATACTATTATTTAGTTTTATAAAAGGTATTTTTTGTAATAATTGAGCAGAAGGATCAATTATTAATAATATAAAAGGGTAAATTAGGGCAATCCCTACTAATTCCAGTAAGCCGGCAACAATTGATAATATGGTAAAGCTGCATAAACTAAGACGTCTATCCTGCCCGTAATATTTGATAAATTTGTGAAAATTCTCTAAAAACATGACAAACCTTATTTTATTATTAAGATATGGTAAAATTTATTATTATACTATATAATCATGGTAAAGGAAGGAGTTAATTATGTCAAATCCAATATTAAATGAGGATAGGTTTTCCTCTCAAGAGAGAATTTTAGACGGGGAACCTATGACTATTCAAGGCACTGTAAGTAAAATTTTTATGCTTTTTGCTTGCTTAATTGCTGGTTCTGCAATTAGTGTGTATTCTTTATTTACAAATCCTGCGGTAGTTCCTGGGATGATGTTACTTGGAGCTTTGGTAGGAAGTATTTTAGTTTTTGCGACTTGTTTTAATATTAAAATAGCTAAATATACGGCAGCTCCATATGCTTTAATGGAAGGGCTTTTTCTTGGAGCTTTTTCTACTTTTTTTGAAGCAAGATGGCATGGTATTGTATTAACAGCTATTTTATCTACATTTGCGGTATTATTTGTAATGTTGATGCTCTATAAAGCTAGAATGATCAGATATACAGAAAAGTTTGCTGCAGTGCTGATGACATCATTATTGTCAATATTCGCAATTTATTTAATCCAATTAATAGCGTCATTTTTTGGACGTGGTATTCCTTTAATTTGGGAATCAGGTATTGTAGGTATAGGTTTTAGTCTTTTGGTTATAGTTATTGCTGCTATGGCTTTAATCCAAGACTTTTTCTTTATAGAAACTGCTTCTCAAAATATGTTGAGTAAGGATTACGAATGGTATGGAGCTATGGGATTAATGATTTCTCTTGTATGGCTTTATACTGAAATATTAAGACTTTTAGCTAAATTAAATTCAAGAAATTAAAAAGAACCCGAAAGGGTTCTTTTTTTATGTATTATAATAATTCTCCGTATATTTTTCCGTTTTCAAATTTTGTTATTTTAACTTGCTGTAGAGAATTTAATAATTGATTATCTTTTGAATTTATTAGAACAGTTAAATAGTTTCTTGTAACACCTTTGAGCATTCCTGTTCGTTTATCCGGGTGTTTTTCAATTAGAATTTCATGAATTTTTCCTATATTTTTCTTTATGAAAGCAATATGTTTAAGAGTTGAAAGAGCTTTTATTACATCAGCTCTAATTTGTCTGATATTTTCATTTACTTGATTTTCGGCTTTTGCACCGACAGTACCTTCTCTTATGGAATAAGGAAATACATGAATTTGAGAAAGTCCAGATTTTCTTAAATTTTCAACTGTTGTATAAAAATCTTCTTCAGTTTCTCCTGCAAAGCCTGTAATAATGTCACTTCCTAAAAAAGGTAAATCGAACATCGTATTTATTTTTTCAATTTGTTTTAGGTAATCTTCGACTTTGTAAAATCTGTTCATTGATTTCAAGGTGTTATCGCACGCAGATTGCAAAGATAAATGAAAATGCGGACAGAATTTATTAGATTTAGATAGGAAATCTAATAAATCATCTGTAATTTCATGAGGGTTAAGTGAGCCCAGTCGATATCTTTCTATAGTTGTTTTTTCTTCAATTTCCTTTATAAGGTCTAAAAATGTCATACCAATGTCTTTGCCCCAAAGTCCGATATGAATACCAGTCAATACTACTTCTTTGAAGCCGTGATTTGAAAAATTGTTAATTTGTTCAATTATAAAATCAATATCAGCACTTCTGCTTTTACCTCTGGCAAAAGGGATTATACAATATGAACATCTGTTATCACAGCCATCTTGTATTTTTAAACTTGCACGAGTTTTTGTAGTATCTATTAATTCAACTTTGTGAAATTTTTCGAGTTGCATAATATCTTTGACTGCACAATAATTATTTTCTAAACTGTTTATAATTTTATATAAGTCTAATTTTTCATCATTTCCTATTACATAATCAACAAAATCATTTTCCAATAATTTTTCTTTTTCTATTTGTGCAACACAACCTGTTATTATTGTTATAATTTGTGGATTTTTATGTTTTGCAGCTCTAAGCAGATACATTGCTTCATTATCACTTTTATGTGTTACAGAACATGAATTAAGGATATAATATGTTGCATTTTCAACTTTTGTAGTTTGTTGAAGATTATTTTTTTCTAAATTTTCGGCTATAATTGAGCTTTCAAATTGGTTAGATTTACAGCCCATTGTGTGAATGTAAAATGTTTTCATATAATAATAATATTAAAAATATATCTTTGTGTAAATATTCTTAACAATGAATTTAATTTCTAGCAAAAAATTTTACTTTTGGGTTTTAATAAAGTATAATTAATTTGTGAAAGTGTAGGTGTGTGTATGCAAATTTCTTCGGTAAGTCCTAATTTTCAAGGCAGACGAGACAGAATAGATGAACTTATAAGCTTAGATGATGCTTCAGTTCAACGCATTGCTTATATGAAGACAATGTCTAATGCAGATGAGAAAAAACATAGACGTATAACAAACGGTTTAATAAAGGCAGCTCCTGTTGCTGCAGGTATAGCGACAGCAGCTTTTACAAAAGGTAATACAAAAATCTTTTCTAAAGAAGTTTCAGGAAAGGCTGCAAAATTAGCAAATGGATTAAAAGCTTTTGTTTTATGGGCAGCTTCTTTGGGTGTAGTAAGTTTAGTCGGAATGGCTAAAAATGAATTGTCAAAATCATCTCCTGAAGTTCGTAAGTTTGATAATGATCACCCTCTATTATCTCTTGCAACTTTATTTGCTGCAGGTTTAGGGGCTATTGCTTTAGTTAATAAAGGTGTATTTATATTAGAATCTAGCAAAGCTGCACCTAAATTTATGCAAAAAGCAACAGAAAAAGTTGCTAAATTTATAAATAAAAATAAGCAAATTACAAGTTTGGAAAATGGTGCTAAAAAATTATCAGCAAAAACTCCGGAACCTTTAAAAAATATTGGAGGAGCAATACTTTCTTGGGCTCCTCAAATATTACTGTTAGGTGGTATATTCCATTCAATTAGCCATGGTTCTGCTGTAAACAGAGAATTTGCTAAAAATTATAACGAATTAAAGGAAAAACAATTAAATCTATCAAAAGCTCGTCAAAGAGAACTTGCAATGGAAAATAATTTTCTAAAAACAGATGCAAAAAATCGTGAAGATTTAGCATTGGTAAAACAACCTTTGACAGATTTACCTGGTGAGGTTATTGAAAAAATTGATGATATTCATTCTGAACTTTCAGATGTAAATGACTAATCAAATTAATTATATAATTAGGAAGCAGGTTATTTTAACATAACCTGCTTTTTATATAGCAAAAATTTTTTTTACGGTTTTTCTATACGTAAAAGGAGTTTATATGATTAATCAAATATCAACTTTTTCTGCTAATAATCAATCTTACAATCAATATAATATTATAATGCCGGTGTTTAGAGGTAAAAGTGTAATTCCGCGTTATGTAAAGCCGATTGAAGAAAAGCATATTCCTATATTGGAAAAGTTAAGTGAATTTTTTGCCGGAACTAAAGAGATGTTTATTCGTCAGCAAAAAGATCTCGCAACAAAAAGCGGTAGCTTACAGGTTAAAAATATTGCAGAGCCTATTCCAGAAGCAAAAATTAGTTTTGACGAAGCTAAAATTTTAACAGTTAGACAGAGAAAATTTAAGTCATCTGATACTCCTAAAATTGATTTATGCTATTTTGAGTATTTTGATTCCCCTAAAACAACTAAATTTGATATTGTGATCGGCGATGATTCTACGTTACTAAAAAAAGGTGATATTTTTTCATATGGAGAACATAGGGCTGATAAATCTCCTATAAGGGATTCAGAGCAAGAAAGTGTAAATAAAATATTTAATAGGTATGCTTCTGATATTTTGAGTATAATTAAAAAATATCAAAAAAAATTGTCATAAAAAAAGAGGTATCAATTGATACCTCTTTTAATTTGAAGTTGTAAAAATTACTTCATTAATTCTCCAACAGCTTTGTATACTGCCATACGTTTAGCAGCATCTTCTTCTGCTTTGCTATATAATTCTTCAGCAGCTGCAGGGTTAGTTTTCAATAATGATTTATAACGTCCTTCAGATCTGATGAATTCTTGATAGCTTCCTTTAGGATCTTTAGCATCCCAAGTGAACGGTGCTTCAGGGTTAGCAGGGTTATATCTGTATAATGGGAAGTAACCTGCTTCTACAGCACGTTTTTGTTCAGTTTGAGTTTTGCTCATATCGATACCGTGAGCGATACAAGGAGCATAAGCGAAGATGATTGATGGTCCATCGTAAGCTTCAGCTTCTTGGAATGCTTTAAGAGTTTGAGCTCTGTCAGCACCTAGAGCAACTGATGCTACGTATACGTAACCATAAGACATGCTCATCAAGCCCATGTTTTTCTTGTATGTTCTCTTACCGCCTGTAGCGAATTTAGCAACAGCACCAGTAGGAGTTGATTTAGAAGCTTGACCACCTGTGTTAGAGTAAACTTCTGTATCAAGTACAAGAATATTAACGTTTTTGTTTTGAGCAAGAACGTGGTCAATACCGCCGTATCCGATATCGTTAGCCCAACCGTCACCACCGATAATCCATACTGATTTATCTGTGAAGTAGTCTTGAAGTTCTCTAACTTTTGCTAAATCTGGGCATTCAACGTCTGCGTATTTAGCAAGAACTTCTTTTGCTTTGTCTTGAGCTTTAATAGCTTCTTCTGTTTTTGAATTTTCAAAATGAGACATTGCATTTTCTAGAGCTTCTTTCAAATCTGCAGGAGTTTTTTCGTTAGAAACAACTTTTTCTACATAAGATTTCAAAGTAGTTCTGTTTTGATCAACTGCTAATCTCATACCAAAACCGAATTCAGCGTTATCTTCAAATAATGAGTTAGCCCAAGCCGGACCTCTTCCTTCTTTAGTTTTTGTATAAGGAATTGTTGGGAATGTACCTGAATAAATTGATGAGCAACCTGTTGCGTTAGCAACGATTACGTTTTCTCCAAATAATTGAGATACCAATTTAACGTATGGAGTTTCACCACAACCTGCACAAGCACCTGAGAATTCAAATAATGGTTTTCTAAGCATTGCACCTTTAATAGTTTTTGTAGTATTTTTACCCATTACGTTATCAGGCAATTCATCAAAGAATTTTTCATTTTCCATTTCGCAAGCTGCTTCTTCTTTTTCAATAGATGACCAAGTTAAAGCTGCTTTTTCTGGATTTTTAGCCATTGGGCATTGGTCGATACAAACACCGCAACCTGTACAATCTTTGCAGTATACTTGAACTTTGAATTTTTCGCCGTGATCATTTGGTTTAGCATCTACTGTTTTGAATGATTCAGGAGCATTTTTCAAATCATCTGCTTCGATAAGTTTTGTTCTGATTGCTGCGTGAGGACAAGCTGATGCACAGATTCCGCATTGAATACAGAATTCTGAATTCCAATGAGGTACACGAGGTGCGATACCACGTTTTTCCAAACAAGCTGTTCCTGTTGGGATAACACCGTCAAAAGACATAGCTGATACAGGAATATCATCGCCTTTTTGTCTCATTGATGGTTCAATGATTTTCTTAGCAAAATCATCTGCATCATCTGGTATTAATTTTAGATCTTCAGCTGCGCATACATCATTTAATGATGCTGGAATTGTAACTTCTTCTGTTGCATCTACAGCAGCATCGATTAATGCTAAGTTCATGTTTACAACATCATCACCTTTTTTCTTAAAGGTTTTCTTAGTCATTTCTCTCATACCTTCAAGAGCTTGTTCAAACGGAATAATTCCAGAAACTTTGAAGTATGCAACCATCATTACTGTGTTAGCACCTTTACCGCGCAAGCCTGGTTGTTGTTCAATAAGTTTTTCTGCATCTACATTGTAGAATTTGATTTTCTTATCGATGATAGTTTTTTGCATATCTCTTGTTAAGTGAGAGAATGCTTCATCTTTTGACCAAGGGCTGTTTAGTAAGAATGTACCGCCTTCTTTAATACCTTTTAATAAATCATATCTGCCAATGTATGCATGAGCTGAGCATGATACAAAGTCAGGAGCTGTGATAAGGTATGTAGATTTAATTGGTTTGTCACCGAATCTTAAGTGAGATACAGTTACACCAAATGATTTTTTAGAGTCATAAGCAAAGTATGCTTGAGCATCTTTGTTTGTATATTGACCGATAATTTTAATAGAGTTTTTGTTAGCACCTACAGTACCATCTGAGCCTAAGCCCCAGAACATACAGTTTGTTGTTCCTTCTGGTTCTGTAACGATGTGTTCTTTAACTTCTAATGATTTGTGAGTTACATCATCTTCGATACCTACTGTAAATCCGTGGAAGCCGTTTGCTTCAGCATGTTTGTATACAGCTAATACCATAGAAGGTGTAAATTCTTTAGAAGATAGACCGTAACGACCGCCAATTACTCTGATATCTTTGCCAGCTAAAGCTGCAACTACATCTAAGTATAATGGTTCACCGATTGATCCAGGTTCTTTTGTTCTATCTAGAACTGTTACACGTTTTGCAGTTGATGGTAATGCTTCTAAGAAGCGTTTTACATCAAATGGTCTGTATAATCTTACTTTAACCAAACCATATTTAGTTCCGCGTTTAGCATTTAAGTATTCAATTGTTTCTTCAATTGTTTCACAACCTGAACCCATTGCAACGATTACATCAGTAGCATCAGGAGCACCAACATAATCAAATGGGTGATATTGTCTGCCTGTAACTTTTGCAACTTTGTCCATGTATTCTTGAACAATGTCAGGTACAGCATCATAGTATTTATTAACTGTTTCACGACCTTGGAAATATACGTCAGTGTTTTGTGCACCAACTTTACAAATAGGAGCTTCAGGTCTCATTGCTCTGTTTCTGAATTCTTCTATGTATTTAGGTTCAACTAATTTAGCTATATCTTCATAAGATATTTCTTCAATTTTATGAACTTCATGAGATGTTCTAAATCCATCAAAGAATTGTAAGAATGGAACTTTTGCTTTGTATGTAGAAAGGTGTGCAACTAGTGCTAAATCCATTTCTTCTTGAACAGAGTTAGCAGCTAACATTGCATAACCTGTGTTACGACATCCCATTACATCTGAGTGGTCACCGAAGATTGCTAATGATTGAGCTGCAATTGCACGAGCTGCTACGTGGATAACGTGTGGTAACATTTCTCCTGCCATTTTGTGCATTACAGGAATCATTAATAGTAAACCTTGAGAAGCTGTGTAAGTAGAAGTTAATGAACCTGCAGCTAATGAACCGTGTACAGCACCTGCTGCACCAGCTTCTGATTGCATTTCAGCAACTCTTACTTCTTCGCCCCAAATATTCTTTTTGTGTTGAGACGCCCATTCATCAATCCATTCACCCATTGTTGATGAAGGAGTGATTGGGTAGATAGCTGACACTTCACTAAGTGCATACGCAATATGCGCTGCAGCGTAGTTGCCGTCAACTGTTATAGTCTTTCCTGGCATAATACAAACCTCCTTATTTTATGCGCTATTACTTAATAACTATACCCTTTAATTTTAATACAAACAAAATATTTTGACAAAAAATAATTTCTAATTTATAATCGCTCTTGTATCTTTTTTGTAATAATTTATCCCGAAAAAGGCAATAATTATTCATAAATAGTTTTTATATAAATATTGGAGTTATTTAATGATTAAATTAAGTCAAAAAGTATTAAGTGGATTAGGAAAAGTCCCACCAATGAAATCTAAAGCAAAAATGTTGGGGGATGAAGCTGCTGTTATCGGATCAAAAAAAATTCGTAAAAAACTCGGGGGGGGGGCAACATCTCCGCTTGAAAGAACTCCAAAAACAGATACTTTTGTTAAAAATGAGTCTGTACAATCTGTTAAAGGGAAACAAGAAACACAAAATGTTGATACAAAAAATCGTTTAGGTGATTTTTTAGTTAAACAAAATAAGCAATTGGCAGCTCAATATATGAAAGATTTAGAAGAAGTTGCTCAAGCTATTCCAGAAGCGTCTTTCCATAGAGAATTAAATAAAAGTTCGACCAAAGAATTACCTTCTATTTTGGATAAAATAGCAAGAAGAACAGAACAATTTTCAGAAAGAGGCTATTCTGGTGTTATCAGAGATGGTGTTCGTGGAACTATATTCCTTCCTGACGCTGATAAAAATTTTGTAAAAGTTGTTGATGCAATGAAGAAAAAAGGTTATAGAATAGCAAAAACTTATGCTGAAGATAAAAATGGTAATATTATTTTAGGTAAAGATGGTTTGCCTAAAATGGTAGATGATGTTGATGTAAGATTTGGTGATAATGCTGTGCCTTCAGGTTATGAAGATGTTCAAATGCGTTTTGAAAAAAATAGTAATTTGTATGAATTATTATTTTTACCTGGACCAAATTATGCCGCAATTAAAAATAAAGAGCACACTTTAGTGTTTGAAAATTTTAGAAAATATGATGCTGCAAAGATTACTGATGATGATGGTGCAAAACAAATTGTAAAAGGTATTAAGAAAATTTATCACGGTTTGACAAGAAGATTATACGAAGATGCAAAATTACGTGATAAATATGGAGCATCAAAAGCGTCGCAAATAACTTTTTCAATAGAAGATGTTGAAAAAGCTGATAATTTGTTTGCTTCTTTAAAAACTTTATTTTTAGGAAAATATAATGCTTTGCCTCCAAGTAAGCGTTCTAAACCTAGATTTAAAGATACTGAAAGATATAAGACTTTAGATGCGATTGAACAAAATCTTAGAAATGTATTAGAATTATATAAGCCTATAGACTAATAATTGCGACATTTTCTATATGATAGGTATGACAAAACATATCAAATGGTTGTATGCTTTCAATTTTGCAACCATTATCTTTTAGGTATTTTAAATCTCTTGCTAATGTTGCAGGATTGCAGCTTACATAAATAATTTTATTTTTAGTGTGAGCAATTGTTTCATCAAGAGCTTCTTTTGTGCAGCCTTTACGTGGTGGATCAAGAATTGTTATATCAAATTTTTTCTTAATTGATTTAAGATATTTTGTTGTATCTTCTGTGTGTAGTTCAACATTATCTATTTTATTTATTTGAAGGACTTCTTTTGCTTTTTCAATAGATTCTTTGTTTTCTTCTACACTCGTTACTTTTATAGCTGAGTCGCTTATAATTATTCCAAATGTTGCTATCCCTGCATATGCGTCAAGTACAGTTGGTTTGTTGTGTTTTTTTATTTCTTCTTTTACGTATTTAAAAATATTTTCAGCACTTTTGGGGTTTACTTGGAAAAATGTAGATGAGCCTATTTTAAAAGTTTTATCCAGAATTTTTTCATAAATAAAATCATCTCCGATTATACATTCGGTTTTATTTCCTAAAATTACATTAGTCTTTTTGTTATTAATATTGATACATATTCCTGTTACATCTTCAAATTCATCAAAAATTCTTTTTGAAAAATCTCTTATATTCTTTGAAATTTTATTGGAATTTATTACTAATGTGACTAACAATTTCCCGTTATAAGAAGATGATCTTATTACAATGTGTCTTAAATCTCCAATGTGTTTTTTTTCGTTGAAGCCTGATATATTATATTCAGGTGCTGTGTTTCTTATAAAATCAATAACTTTGTCACAAATCTCCGGTTGTATTGGACAATATTTGATATTAACAATTTCATGAGTTTGAGGTTTGTAGTAACCTGCAAGTAATTTTTTTGAAACTTTTGTCTGTGATACAGGGTATTGAATTTTATGTCTGAAAGATTTTATATCAGGACTTTTAATCGGCATGTTTATTGGAGTTTCAATATGTCCGATTGTTTTCATAGTATCTTCTACAATTTGTTTTTTTAATTGTAATTGGTAGTCATAATCAATGAATTGTAACTGACATGCCCCACAAACCTTTTGCATAGGACAGAAAGCATCTATTCTATGTGGAGATGGATTTATGATTTCTATTACTTTTGCTGTTGCAAAATTTTTGTTTACCTTGGTAATTTTTATTTTTAATTCATCTTGCGGGCATGCATTTTCGACAAATACAACTTGACCGTCAATTCTTGCAATTCCTGTTCCAAGACTTGAGAGTTTTTCTATATTTACGATAAATTCATCATTAATTTTCATTTTTTTGTTTCTTTATATGAATTTTTAACGCTGGGAATAAATCATTGTCATCACCATAGTGAGAGAATGTGATTTTTCCGAATTTATTAACATCTAATAATGCTGTTACATAAGTTTTTTTTACATTATTAGGTTTGTATGAGTATTTATAAAAACCTTGTTTTGTATCGTTAAGAATTAGAAATTGTTTTTTTTCGAAAGGTTTTTTGTATATAGTTATTTCATTATTTTTAAATTGAGAAATTTTTACAATTTCAGTATCAGGGAATAGTGATTTTATATAATTTTCATCAAGAGTAACAGTTTTAAAATAACCGTTGTTGTAAATGTATTTAACGAATTTTAAATTTGCATTATCAACTCCTATAAAGTCCCCATTGTTTATAAATTCCATGTTTGTAAAAGGGCCTATAGCGAGTTTCCCTTTGTTGTTGTAATACTCTGAAAATCCGCCTGAACCGACAAACATTTTATATATTAATCTAATATCTTTAGGAGATGTTTGAGAAGTGCTCCATTTTGTCGTTTGAGGATTATAATAAACAGATTGTTTTTCTTTTATGTAATCAAAAGAGCATGCGCTTAGGGCTGTAGATATAAGGAATAAAAACGTTATAAAAATCTTTTTCATAAAAAACATATTCTCCTTACTAAAAAAGACCTCATAAATAGAGGTCTTATAAAATGGTGGGCGTTAGAAGACTCGAACTTCTGACATCCTCCTTGTAAGGGAGGCGCTCTACCAACTGAGCTAAACGCCCTCAGCAAGATTTATAATAACTGAAACAAATTTTATTGTCAACCATTTTTTATAAAGTTTTTTCTATAATTTCTATTGAGTTGTTGATTTCTTGGAATATTCTAGTAAATTCAGCTCTTTGATTATCGTCTTTTGCTTTGTCAGGATGGTATTTTACAGCGAACTTACGTTTGATATTTTTCATAGTTTGTTTATCAAGCTTGTTGTTTTCTACAATTTCTGCAAAATCTTTTAGGGCATCATCTTTTTTCAAAAATTCTAACAATTTAGATTTTGCTTCTTGCGTTTTGTTGTTTACAAAATCATTGAAATTATATTTATTTTCATTAGAATTAGTTTTTTCGGATTTCTTATAATAATTACTTTCGCTTGTATTAAAATGTTTTTTGCCGAAATTTTCAATTTTTTCAAAAATTTCATCAATTTGTTTACTACCTTGGGTGTCAAATTTCAATAAACACTCGGCTTGTCTTTTCATTAATTCTATATATGCATCAAGTTGGAATATTGTGAATTTTTGGTTTAATAACTCTTCATCGAATTTTGCAAATATTTCATCACCTTTGATAAAATGTTCTTTGGCTTCAGTGTAGCCATCAAGCATTTCATCTATAAATTTATCAAAATCATTTATTGATGTTTTAGGAGTAAGTTTTTCAAAGAAGTCTTTACTTTTTAAATCTAATTCTTTCATGTAGATATCATTTATTAAATGAACATTACCATCTATGGAGTCTGTATTAACTTTAACTTTTTTTGAAGCTTCTTTTAATGATTGGGCTATTTTTAGTTTTTCTTCAGTAGTAAATACATTAAAATTGTCATAAGTATAAGCATGTCCAAATAATTTTGCTTCTAAAGAAAATTTGTCATGTTTATATACGAAAGGTTGGTTTGATTGGTGGTATAATTCAGCATTATTTTTTTCAAAAGATTTGAGCATTTCTTTTATAAGCTCGATACCTTCTTTGGTTTTATTGTTTTGTGTAATAAATTTTGCATAATAAATGTCATGTATAAGCTGAAGTTTATCATTATCTGATAATGAATTGTCATTTAATACATTTTTTAGATCTGTTATATATGTATTATCAATTTCAGCTTCAGTATATAATTTTTTGTTGTAATAGTATTTTAAGCCTGATGTACTATAATTTTTATGAATTATATATTCATTTGTATGGTAATCAAATTTTTCTTGTTTGACATTGTCTAAAATATCTAGTATTTTTTTTGATTGTTCTTTATTTAATTTACTTTCAATTAATTTTCCATTTTTATAAGTATCATCAATTAATTTTTGACTAAGGTTTAATTTAATATCATCTGAAGCTTCCGGGAGTTTTTCGATAATTTTATCTCTAACTTCTGTATTTACAATCTCCTTTTCGCTTAAAATATCATATAATTTATTTATTTTAGCTGATATTTTTTCTGTTTTAATACTTTCGGCTTGTTTTATGTCAACTAATGAATTGAAAATATCTTCCCAGTTATTTCCGTTGATATGTTTTCCGTCGTTCTCTAATAAAAGATCAACTGTTTTTAATTTTAATGTAGGATTATCATTTTCTAATGCAGTTTTAATGATATTTGTAGCATCATCATTTTCACTTAATTTATTTAGTTTTTCTTTAAATTCATTGAAAGTTTTTTGACCTTTTTCAGTCATTTTATCTGTTGTAGATTTTGCAGTATCTGTTATATTACGACTTTTTATGTAATGATGAGTACCTAATGCAATAGCTGCTGCACCTATAGCACTAAGTGCTATGAGAGCTTTTTTATTGCGTTCATAAAAAGATTTTTCTTCTTTGGGTTCTTCTGATTTTTTTTCTTTTAATTCTTGTTGTTGAGGTTCTGACGTGAATTTTATATTCTTTTTATTTAAGATACTAGTTTCATTTACATTTAAAGTCATAGAAATACCTTTTGATATTTTCCCTTATATAATTAATTAAAAATAAAAATAAAAATTATTGCTAGTTTTAAAATTTTTGTTAATAAATATGTTATTCTTCAGGTGTAGTTTGATTTTCTTCTTGTTTTTCAAGAAGTTGTTTTTCATATTCCATGCGTTGTTTTACTTTGATTTCATGCTTTTCACCATGGTGGGGTTCTTCTCTTTTGTATCTTTGATCAGTCCACCATTTTGCCATGTGATAAACAGGTCCGCGTTTATATGGTTTAGGCTTTTCTTCTTTTACTTTTCTTTCTTTTTGTCTTTTTATTTTCACAGGTTTGTCAAGATTATCAATATTTGGTCTTGCTGGTGGCGGAACATCAATATAATCAATTAAGTCAGCTTCATTTACTGCATATGATTCAGGACTCACATAGCCTTCATCAGCGAGTGCTTTTGTTGATGCTAATATAAATAAAAGTATAAAAATAGGTAATAATCTTTTAATCATTTTGCCCTTTCTTATTATGAATACGGACATCTTGTAATAATATTTTTTCCGTGAGAATCAAGTCCGCCTGTTTTAATTAGGTTAAACCTTTTCGCTGCTTCATCAATTTTTGATTGCCATTTTTGATAATAATCGCCTTCATATGATTGGTAGTAACCTTCGTAGAATAATGCTTTATCTTTGCCGTATTTTTTGAAATGTTCAAAAAGGTATGTATAAAATTCTGGGCAATAAGCTTTTGTTCTTGCTGGATGAGCAATTGACATTACTCCTGAATTTAGCTGTGATACAAATTCTACTGCTTCTTCAAAAGAAGAAAAAGGTTCAAGCATATTACCAATTGATGGGTGAGATTGCATATATATTTCTCTTGCTATTTGAATTTTTTCTTCTATTGTTTCTGGAATTTGAGCTAACTCATGCCCGATATACATTTCAAGAGCTTTTTTATAAATTTTATAATAAGGTTCACTACTTGTTTTGAATAAATATTTGTATTTTTTTATTGGTTCATCATAAGTGAAATCAGCATTAGGAAAATAATAGTCGAGTAGAATTTTTCCTGCAGTATATTTTTTTAGAGGATGTGCAACTTCATCTTGACCTTTTTTAATCATAATATGACATTGTGATGCTTCCTCAATATTAAAATTGTATTCGGGCAGTGCAGAATTTAATTTGTCGATAGTTGCTTTTGCGAGTTGAAGTTTTAAATCTCTTTTATGAGATAAATAATTATTTAATTTTTCATCAAACGGATCTATTCCATAGACAAGTATATGTATCTGAGAAGGCTTCGTTTGGTTTGGAAAATTTATTCCAATTGTTGAAATTTCAACACCAAGACAAATATTTACACTTTTATATTTATCTATTTTTTTTGTAATTTCTTTTGTCCCGTCTATTGTGTCATGGTCTGTGAGGGCAAGTAAAAAGTTTGGATTTTTTTCTGTGATTTTTTGAGCATTTTCTAAAAGCTCATCAATTGACATTGAACCGTCTGAATATTCAGAATGGATATGTAAATTAGCTCCAAACTCTCCGGATTCCAAATACCTGAAATCATGTGAATCTAAAATGTTTAAATCTTTTCTTTCTCCAGGTTTGAAAGATATTTCAGATAATTTTTTAACGCGTTCTATAAAATCTTTTTCACTTACAATTCCCATAATTTATATTTTACACAAAAATAGACTTTGAAACAAAATTTCTCATTCTACGTCAAAAAAAATAAAAGTGTGACAATTTTGTAGAAGATGAGGGATTTAAATGGCTGTTACAAAATATATTGAAGAAGATTTGTATAAAGATTTAAAACCGGAGTATCAGTTTGGTACGGAATTTATTGAAATTGATGATGATGATATTGAAGAACCAAGAACATTTAATTCAATATCCAATGACGATGATATTTTGCAAATGTATTTGAAAGATATTGGAAAAGTAAAATTGTTAAATTCAAAGGAGGAAAAAGCTCTTGGAAAACAAATAAAGGAAGGGAAAAAATCTCAAGCAGAAATAGCAAAAAGAAAACTCGTTCAAGCAAATTTACGACTAGTTGTAAGTATTGCAAAAAAATATATTGGACAAGGTGTTTTATTTATGGATTTAGTGCAAGAAGGCTCCTTAGGTTTGATAAAAGCTGCAGAGAAATTTGATTATTCAAAGAATTTTAAATTTTCAACTTATGCAACTTGGTGGATAAAACAGACGATTATAAGAGCAATTTCCAATAATTCAAGAACAATAAGAATTCCTGTTCATATGACAGATAAAATTAGAAAGTATAAAAAGATGTATACGACATTATCTTTTGAATTAGGACGAGAACCTACAGATATGGAAGTAGCTGAAGGGTTGGGGATTACACCAAAACAGCTTATGACTATAAAAAAGTCAATAATAAAAGAACCGATAAGTTTGGAAACTCCAGTGACAGATGATTTGAATATCGGAGATTACATTGAGGATAAATCTTACAGATCCCCAGAAATTCAAACTAAAAATAATGCGTTAAAAGGAAGTATTGAGGATTTATTATCAACTTTACCCGAAAGAGAAAAAAAGATTATAACCTATCGTTTTGGGATAAATGGTGAAGCGCCTAAAACATTAGAACAATTAGGTGAGATAATGGGATATTCAAAAGAACGAATTCGTCAACTTGAGGATTCCGCATTATCAAAAATCAGAGAGAAAAAGGAATTACAGCACTTCAGAGATTTTATTGAGGATTAGGTATTTATTAATTATATTTGCCACAACAATTTAATTTTTATTTTAAATATCCTAAACATAAAAGGAGTTTTATAGCTCCTTTTTTATTGTAAAATTAATGATTTGGCAAATTCAAGTGATTGTTCGTTTATTTCCCCGCCTGCTAATTCTGCTAGTGCTTTAATTCTATTTTCTCCAGTGAGTACATACACTTCAACTTTTGTTTCATCATTTTGAGATTTCCTTACATAAAAATGTTTATCAGCTTTTGATGCAATGATAGCTTGGTGTGTAATTAAAATGATTTGATGGTATTTTGATAATTCTACAATTTCGTCAGCAACACTTTGAGAAGCTTTGCCTGAAATTCCCGTATCAATTTCATCAAAGATTACGGTATTTATATCATCACTTTGTGCAAAAATAGATTTTATTGCAAGCATTACACGAGAAATTTCACCTCCTGATGCGACTTTGGCTAGAGGTTTTAAATCCTCTGACACGTTTGTTGAAATTAAAAATTCAACATTATCAATACCATCAGGACATAAATCTTTTTGGGCAACTGAAATTTCAAATCTTGCTTTTGGGAGTTCTAATTTTTCTAATTTCTCTTGGATTAGAACAGATAAAACTTGAGCATAATTTTGTCTGCTTTCGCTTATTTCAGATGCGGTATGCATTAACTCTTTATGAGTAGATTCGATTTTTGCTTCCAGTTCTTCTATATTTTGTGTAGAGAATTCTATTGCATTTAATTCTTTAGATAATTTATCAAAAGTTTCAAGAACAGATTCTAAAGTTCCGCCATATTTTCTTTTGAGTTTATCAAGCAAGAATAATCTTTCTTGAATTTCATTAAGCCTTTCTGTATCATTATCTAAATTTTGGCTGTAATCTCTAAGATCAGTACCTACATCTTTTAATCTTTCAATTGCATCGATTAAATTGCTTTCTAAGTCTTCTAAATTTTTATCCATAGATGCTGCTTTTGAGATGTTTTGTTTAATTTTGCCTAAAGCTTCAATTATTGAGCCGTCATCTCCATTAATAGCCCAGTAAGATGTGCCTGTGAGTTCCTTTAATTTTTCTGCATTTTCTAATACTTCAAGTTCTGAATTTAATTCTTCATCTTCTGTAGGGCTTTGAATATTTGCACTGTCTATTTCATTTATTTGGAATTGTAAAAATTCCATCTGACTTTCTGTAGCGTTTGAAGCATTTTTTAAGTTCTCAAGTTGAGATTGCAAGTGTTGATATTCTTTGAATTGCTCTCTATAAGCTTGGAGTTTATTGCCATATGATTCTTTAGCATAGTTATCTAAAAGATTGATATGATATTTGGGCTGCATGAAAGCATAAGTTTGGTGTTGAGAATGAATATCAAGAAAATATGATTTTAAATGTTTTATGAATTCTTGATTAACAAGTGTTCCATTTACTCTTGAACGGACTCCATTTTGAGTAATTTCTTTAGTCAGTACAATTTCAGTTCCAAAATTGTCAACACCGTTTTCTTCAAACAATTTGCTTAAATCATGTTTTGTATTTTCAATAACAAGTTCAATTACAGCTTTTTCTTTGTCATGTTTAATTACATCTTTAGATACACGAGGAGCAAAAGCTATATCAATTGCATTTATCAATATACTTTTTCCAGCACCGGTTTCACCTGTGATAACATTTAATTTTTCATCAAAGTTTGCAGTGAGTTCATCTATTAAAATGTAATCTTTTATTCTAAGCTGTTTTATCATAAATTTTATGCTCTTTTTAATTCATATACTCTGAATTCGCTTGCTTCTAATTTGTCAAAATGTAATGTAGAAGTTTCTGTGTCAAATGGATTTGAAACGAATTCATCATTGTCAATGTAATATTCTTTTAAAATAACATAATCTGATGGTAGGTTGATTGTTTTGTCAAATACCGGTTGCCCGTGCATTATTTCTGAATAACTTTTATTGTCTTCATCAAACATTGTAACACGTTCATTTGTGTACTTGTAGTTTGAGACAACAAGATATGCAGTTTTTTCCGGAACTTTTGAGATAATCCAAGAAGAGAAACCATCATCGTCTTGAATTATCATTTGAGCTTCTCCGTTTGAGATTATAGAGTTATTTTTTACGAATACGTCTATAGCGTTGAATTTTTTATAAAAGTCGTAATTCTTTTCTCTAGGCATTGACATTTCTTCACCTATTACGCTTTCAATGCCTCGTTTTGTAAAACTTTCATCGCCATCTACATATAACATTGGACGTTGAGCAAATTTGCCGCCCGGTAAGAATTTGTATTTAAACCATTTATACAAAGCTCCATTTTCACCTAATTGTCCTGGGTATTGGTCAATACATCTAAATTCTCCGTCTTGGTTGTTATATGTTTTTAATATCGATAGTTTTTCACCTTTTTTGAAATTAACGTTATAGTTAAATAAATGTTGATTATCTTCTGTAATTTTTTCAGGAGTTTTTTCTGATTGTGATACAATATCATTTCCCCATAAAAGGTCAAAGTTCATACCTTTATGATATTCTTTCAAGTAATCATCCCATAACATATATTCTGCAAGAGTTCCAAAGTATGGAATTTTACTTTTCATTGTTTTATTTAATTTATTTAAAACTACTCTTGGAGCTCTGTAACTGATTGGACGCCCATGATTTTCTGAAACTTTATCTACAATGTGGTCAATGTGATCAACTCTATATCCGTCAAAATTGTAATCTTTTTGAAGATTTACCATGTAGTTTATAAAATAATCAATTACAGGAGTATTGAATGAACCGTTTTCCAAGTAGCAGAAATAGTATGGAGTTTGGCAGTCCAAATTTGCAAAACTTGTGACGTCTTCTCCTTTATAGTCATAGTGTTTAAAAGTCGGGTAACCGCCGCATTCACTCATTTTATCATAGATAGGAACGCCAGCAGAACACCAAGCACCACCAGGTGCAGGCCATAGACCTTCTTTTATTAATTCTTGTATTGTATCTATTTGTTTTGTAATATCATCTTCTGTTAATTTTTGATTATTTTTAAATCCATGAATTTTTGCGACAATATCTCTTGCTCTTTTTTGAATTTTTTCTTGATTTTCTTTTTTCATCATTACATTTGAAAGTTCTTTTTTAGCTTCATTCATTAAACTGTCAAATGTATCATAGATATTTTTATAATGAGAGCTTAAATCGCCTGATGAGCCGTTTTGTGAATCTTTATAAATATTTTTAACAAGTTCTACATCTTCATCATCAAAAGATTCAGGCATATTTTTTGCAATTTTGTCAATATTAGCGTCTAATTCTTTATTTAAAATATTGATATCAAACCATCTTGCAATTTCAGGATTTGCAAGTACAGCTTTTGAAAATCTTCCGGTTTGCGGTAAAATATCATAAATTACGGGGTGTCCTGCTAATTGAGATAGCATAATAAATGTTTGGACCTGCTCTTTTGCATCCATGCCTGTAAGTTTTTCAATATTTTCATCAAATAGTCTTTCACTTACTTCAGAACTTTTAGGAAGATAAGCGCAGCCAAATTCTCTAGGGTGGAATGGAATTAGATATATTGTAGTGTTGAAAATGTTGTTTTCTAAATTCCCTGTAGGCAGGATTAGTAATTGACGTAACCAATCAATAAATTTGCCTGTATCTTTAGTTTTATTACCGTCACCAAGTCCTGCAAGATTTATTAATTTTATGTCATGCCCTTCTTTTTGAATCCAAGATGAATTTTTCATGTTGTTTCTGGCAAGAACGCTTATTTTGTCATCTGTTACGGTAAATTCATTTCCGTTAAAAACTTTATTGTCTTTCCATTTTAATTCCAGTCCGAAAAGAATTTCTTCAGGAGTTAATTCTTCTAAGGCTTTTACATATGGATATGGTAAATAACCGTATTTTTTTATAAGAGTGCTTAACTCTTTTTTTCTTTCATCTGAGATTTTATTAGCAGGATAAGATGCTTTTAAATCTGCGTAAATCTTATTTAATCTAATTACTTTATCATTTTGGTTGCTATTCTTTTTTCCAAAAAGAAATTCAAACATTTCCACACTCCCTTAAACTATAATATTTATATTTCAAAAATATTATATCATGATAATTAAATAATTTATAATTTGAATATTAATTGTACTTTTTACAATAATATTACCCATATGGGTAATGGATTAACACTCATAGATATTCTTTAATAGTCATGTCGATGATGATATGTAGAAGCAATGTTATGAAAGTGGGGTAAAAACATGACTCAAAAAACGGCAGAAACTGAAACCAAAACTATTAGTGTGATTATTGTAGAAGATTTTAAATTAACACGAGTCGGTCTGCGCTGTGCATTAAATGCAAATGATGATATAAATGTGGTCACTGAGGCTGAAGATGCAGTCGAAGGTTTGAAATTAATCGAAAGACATAAGCCTGATGTTATTTTAATGGATTTAGGTCTGCCGGGCATGAACGGTATTGAAGCTATGGTTAAATGCCGTGAAATGAATATTGATTCAAAAATTATAGCCCTAACTTCTCATGACAGATGCGAAGAGGTAATTGCTGCTCTAAGTTCAGGTGCAAGTGCTTATTGTTTGAAAGATATTGACCCGAATAAATTGGCTGATGTCGTAAGGGATGTTTCAATTGGTGTATGTTGGATTGATCCTATGGTTGCACAAATGACACTTAATTCTTTGCCAAAAATTGATAATGTTGGAATTTTGCCAAGTAAATCAAGTTCAGAAGGTAGAGTTCCTTTGACAGAAAGAGAATTTGAAGTGTTGAAACATCTTGTATCAGGTAAAAGTAATACGGAAATAGCAAAAGAATTAATTGTCAGTGTGCATACTGCAAAAGCTCATGTTTGCTCAATATTGCAAAAAATGTGCGTAAATGATAGAGTACAAGCTGCAGTAAAAGCTGTTAAAGAGGGTATGGTCTAATTTGTTGAGAAGCTAATATTGTAAAATAAAAGAGGATTTTTATTAATCCTCTTTTATTTTTTTTATAATTGTATAAACTTTTTCTTTTAATGTTTCATAATCAGAGTTGTTTTCGATTATATAATCCCAATCCTTGATATTATCGAGTCCAATTTCTGTAATATCATTTTCCCCGACTAATTCTCCTCGAGATGCTCTTGTATCTCGAGAAGCTTCAACTCTTATCGTAATAGCCCCAGCTTTTTTAAATACTTCATATTCATGAGGAACTCTTACATCTGTCACCATAATATTTCCGTCTTGTTCTATAATCTTTTTTAGCCAGTAATCAGGATCTTGTGCACGTCCCCAATTGCCAAGATTGATTAAATCTTGTCTGTATAATGGTTTGTTTTTTTCAATTTCTTCATATGTAAGTCCTTTTTGTGCTCCATATGTAAGTTTTATTATATCTCCCATTGCGCATCTTTTGTAATCTTTCATTTCTGCAAGCATAATTTTTGCGACTGTATCTTTGCCAGAATACTGTTTCCCTGAAAATATTATTATTTTATTAGCCATAATTTATCTCCTTTGTTTATATAAATTCTAACACTATTGTGCAAAATTTGTAAATATTGTATGATAAATAACAGGTTAATAAATTAAGAAAGGAGCTAGATATGAAAAGATTTAAAGTAGAGCAGGTACAAAAATCTTGCAAATTTGCAGATAATTGTGTTGATTTATCTACGCATGCAGTTGTCGGGGGGGGGCAATTTAAAGCTCT
>CAJMDF010000008.1 GCA_905212085.1 uncultured Clostridium sp. | reverse complement strand
TTGATAATATATATTTATATATTTAAGGATTATAAAAAATGGTCAACAAAACAGAATTTTACTTTACCAATAGAGAAAAAAATATAATTGAGTATATTAAACTTGGATACTCAAATAAGCAAATTGCAAAAACATTATACATATCTTTAGGTACTGTAAAAAAACACGTATCAAGCATAATAAATAAAACTAATGCAATTAATCGTGTCAATTTAATATTTATTTTAGCTAAAAATAAATATTTTAATTAACCATATTATTGTAAATAACTTCAGAAGCCTTAACAATAAATTCCTTACCTAAAGGTGAGTTATGCGGACGATGAGCAAATATTACAACAATATATTTTTTACCGTTCGGCGCAAACACAATACCTGCATCACCTAACATTTTACCAATATCACCTGTTTTGTGAAGGAAAGTAGCCCCAGCAGGCAAACCTGCTGCAATTAATCTGTTATTGTGAACATGTCCCATGTAATCAAATATTTTTTCACGAGAACTAGTGCTCAAGAATTGAGGATTGTCAATATTATAAAGAATTTCTGCCATATCACGTGCAGTAGAATGGTTAGTACCTCCCAAGTCAGGCAGCCAAGTTTGAACGTATGTGTGTTTTAATCCCCATTGTCTTATGCCTGAATTTATATCAGTCATAGATCCAAGACGTGCCATAATCATATTTGTCGCAGAATTATCAGACTCTGTAATCATCATTCTTGCAAGTGTATCTATTGAATATTTTGAATTTGCCGCCTTAAATTGCAAACTGCCGGAACCCTCTGTTCTGTAATATTCTGTCAAAGGCATTTCATCATAAATTGTCAATTGATTTTTTTCAATTGAACGGAATAATTGAACTAATACAGGCAATTTTATGATACTTGCAGTCGGAAAAATTTCATTTGCGTTTATATCAACGTAATTTCCTGTTTCATAATCCCATACATAAATTGAAGGATGAATAGAAGGATACATTGATGCAAGATTATTCAACTGACTTTCTAATCCTGTTAATTCATTGCCTTCAGTCAAAGGAGTCATTTGAGGTTTTTTCACCTCAGCACCTTCTAGTGAACGTTGTCCCAAGAACCAATGATTTGATAAATAATCAGAAGTCGGGAACAAAAGTCTTTGATAATCCGCTTTAACTTCTTTGTATGGAGTCGGATTAAACATCATTTTTGTAACCTTGTTAAACCCAATAGGTAAAATAGTAAAACCAAGCAAAGACACTACTGCAACAGACACAAGTCTGTGAATTAAATAGTTTCTTTCAACTTTTTTAGTATTCACTGTACGTCTAACTGGTACAGGATCTTTGACAACTTTTTCATAACCTTGATTACTATAATAACTAGTATTATAATGGTTAATCCTATATTGCTGCCTATCGTACTGTCTTCTCGCTAATTCCGGCATAAATGTTAAATTTCCTCCCCAAGGGCTCCAAGTATTACTATTTTACTTTACATAAATTCAAATGGCAAGTTAGTTTACATTTTTTTAAGTTATAATATAAAAAAATTCATCGGTCAGGCTAGTAATACTAATTAAAGGAGAGAAAATGGAAGATTGTATATTTTGTAAAATTATTAACGGAGATTTTAACACAGAATTTGTATATGAAAATGAACATGTAGTTGTGTTCAAAGATATTAATCCAAAAGCACCTATCCATTTACTTGTCGTTCCAAGAATTCACGTTGCATCTTTAAATGAGCTTGAAGATAAAAATTTAATGAGTGAATTACTAATGGCTGTAAAAGAAACAACTAAAAAAATAGGGCTTAAATCATACAAAACTTTGATTAATACAGGCAAAGAAGCAGGACAGGAAGTTTTCCACTTACATATTCATATTTTAGGACAATAAAATTTTAAAAATACACATTGATTGAAAGGACAAATAATGAAAAACGGAATCGAAAACGGATATTATCATGAAATTACACCAGCAGGATTTGGAATTGCAATAAAAGCAGGAAAAGTTTTATTTTCAAAACAATCAGATTTTCAAAAAGTAGAAGTTTTTGAAACAGACTCAGAATTAGGCAGAGTACTAACTTTAGATGACTTAATGATGACAACAGAAGGTGATGAATACCATTATCATGAAATGATTGCACATATTCCGATGATGCACCACAAAAATCCTGAAAGTGTTTTAGTAATCGGCGGAGGTGACGGCGGTACCGTAAGAGAAGTTCTAAAACATAAATCAGTAAAAAAAGTTGTTTTATGCGAAATTGACGGAATGGTAATTGATGCCTGCAAAGAATTTTTACCTACAATTTCTTGCGGTTTGTCAGATCCTCGTGTAGAAATCAAAGTTGAAGATGCAATTGAATTTATCAAAGATAAAAAAGATGAATATGATATTGTCCTAATCGATTCAACAGATCCTATGGGACCTGGAGAAGGATTATTTACTGAAGAATTCTATACAAACGTAAAAAATTCTCTAAAAAAAGGCGGAATTATCGCAGCTCAATCAGAAAGCCCATTTGTAAACAAAGAAGAAATCAAAAAAATGTATAATTTGTTGAAAAAAGTATTCCCAATTTGCTCAACATATACATCAAATATTCCGACATACCCAGGCGGATATTGGGCTTGGGCATTCTGCTCAGTTGACGTAGAACCGCTATCATACTTTGCAGATGACAGATACGAAGATATTCTAAAAACTTGTAAAATTTATAACAAAGATTACCATAATGCACGATTTGCATTACCAAACTACTTGAAAGAGTTGTTATAAAATGAAAAAATTGCTTCTTTTAATTTTAATAATTTTAGTTGGAGCAATAAGTTTTTTAATTTATGCAAAATTTTTAGAACCAAACCGCCTTGTGATAAACAGGGCGGAACTTTTTTTGCCTAATTGGAATGATGATTTAAACGGATTTAAAATAGGACTTATATCTGATATTCATATCGGAACAGGAAATATTGATTTAAAAAAATTAGATAAAATTGTAGAAAAAATGAATTCACAAAATCCTGATTTAATAATTCTGCTTGGAGATTTTGATGCAAAATATATAAAACTTTCTAAAATTCCTCAAAAAGATATAAGCCAATCATTAGCAAAATTAAAAGCCCCATATGGTGTCATTTCAATTCTTGGAAATCACGATTATAACCCGCCAGAAATCGTAAAAAATATTCTCCATAATGCAAATATAAAAATATTAGAAGATACAAATACATTTATTTATCCTGAAAATAAAAAAATCCAAATCATAGGATTTAAAGATATGTGGCATTATAAATTAAATCCTAATAAAATTATCCGAAATAATTGTTCCAAAATTCCAACAATTATTCTATCGCATAATCCGGATATTTTCCCTAAAATTCCTCCTTGCACAACACTTACTCTGAGCGGGCATACACATGGCGGAGAAATTTATGTCCCGATATTCGGTGCACCTTTTATTCCATCAAAATTTAACCTGAAATACAGAAAAAATTATGTTGTTGAAAATAACAAACATTTGTATGTGTCAGGCGGAATAGGAACTTTGAGCGGATTTAGGACATTCAATCCTCCGGAAATTGTTATATTAACCTTAAATCAACAGACAAAGAAAAATAAAATTACTAATACCCCGATAAAAAAGAATTTCTTCAAAAATCATTTTAAAGTACCTGCTATTCTTAAATAGTACAATGAGCTATCAGACATATTATCAATCTTTTAAATATTTTATTATCTGACATTTTCGTGATAAAATATGCATACAAATAATTTGAGAGGGATATTTTATGTCAGTTATTATAATGATTTTACTAATAGGACTTTTGATTTTAGTCCACGAATTAGGACACCTTGGCGCAGCTTTATTATTCAAAGTTAAAGTTGACAAATTCGGTATCGGTCTGCCAATCGGACCTACTTTATGGGAAAAGAAAGTCGGAAATATAACACTTGTAGTACATGCTTTTCTTTTCGGAGGTTATGTATCATTCCCTGATGATGACAAAGATTCTGACCTCCCGAAAAATTCGCCTGACAGATTAATGAACAAACCTGTATGGCAAAGAGCAATCATTTTTTCAGCAGGTGTAATTGCAAACGTTATTTGTGCCTATGTACTTGTACTATTGACTGCTGCACTATGGCATAATATGCCCTCAGGCAAGTTTGACATTTATGTCAATGACATTGTAGCTCCAAAAGAAGCAAGCGTATGGACTTCAGGGTTAAAAAAAGGTGATAAAATCATCGAAATTAACGGAAGTGAAATTAATTCAAAATACGGTTTAAATCTTTATGCTCTATACAGTGCATCATTTGATGGCAAAACAAGCAAAGTATTGCCTGAACAAAATTACGAACAACTAAAAAAACTTAATCCTGCATTTCAAGAAGATGAAATTATTCCACAAGGATTAATCGTAAAAATTCCTGCACAAATCCAAAAAGAAGAAAAAATAAAACTTTCTCAAAACGTTTTAAATGCAATTGAATTATACAAACCTGAAGAGGTAAAACTTTCTGAAAATCAAATAAAACTACGTGACAATATTCAAGATAAAAAGTTCGTAGAAACAGACGGCACATTTACTTTGAAAGACTTAGCATTCGCACTTTCAGACACACAAAAGCCTCTTGATATAAAGGTTTTAAGAAACAATGAAATCGTTCCTCTAAAAACTGTTTATTCAGACAAAGAAGGACTTATCGGAATAACTATTGACAGAAAAGAAAAACTTATACCTATTACAGGCGTAAAATCCGCTTTCTCTGCAAGTTACAACTATTTGTATAACGAAACAAAATCAATGTTAATCGTCTTAAAACAACTATTTACAGGTAAAATCCCGCTAAAAAATATGCATGGCGTTGTTTTAATCACAAAAATGGGCGGAGATATAATAAGCAGTGAAGGAATCTTCTACGGAATACTACTTACAGCAGTAATTTCAATGAATTTAGCTATTTTGAACATCTTACCAATCCCTGCATTAGACGGCGGACATCTGCTGTTCTTGTTAATAGAAAAAATTCAAGGAAAACCTGTTGATGAAGAAATTTCAAATAAAATAATGACGGTATTTTTCTCATTATTAATACTTCTTCTGGTATTTGTTCTATTCAATGACATCTACGTACTTGTAAAACCGTTATTCATTAAATAAAAATAATTTATACAACATAAAAAAAATAAGAGGAAAATTAATTTTTCCTCTTATTTTTTTTATTCATCAATCTCTTTTTTCTCATCAGTTTTTTTAACTTTTTGAACAATCTTTTCAATTACCGACAACCTTGCAAAATCATCTCGAATTTCTTGAGCTTTTCGAGCAAGCTGATTATATACCTGAGAATTTATCTCTCCTCCAATTAAAATTAAAACAGATGTGTAATATAACCAAACCATTAAAACAGCAAAAGCACCGATTGTTCCATATACCATATTGTAGGTTTTGAGGTTATTAACATAAATTGAAAACCCCCAAGAACCGATTAACCAGAAAGTTACAAAAAACCAAGTCCCCGGAATTGCACTTTTTCTTTTGAACTTTTCATTCCCTTTTAAATCAGGTAAAATATAATAACTCAAAAATGCCATCAAATATAATGCTGCAAATGCAACCGGCCAACGCAAAGTCAACAAAGTAATCGCAACTGCATTTGACATATGGAAATGACTCACCATAAGGTTAATAATAGCTTTACCAAATACAATTAAGTTTATGCTCAAAAACATTACCATAGTATCAACAAATACCATTAACAGTGACAATGCCCTCGTATAAATCAAGTTACGAGTTTCAGTAACTTTATAAGCCCTATTTAAACCTTTAAGTACAACTGCAATCCCGTTAGTTGATAAAAACAGAGTTACACAAAAACCAATAATCGCCATCAAACGACCATGAGAAAAAATCATAGCTTCAGATAACACTGTCATAATCAAATCCATAGCCTGCTCAGGCATAAAGGTTGCAAGAAATCTTAAAATAGGAGTCATTAAAGCCTTGTTGCCCATCCAGCCAAAAACAGCCGTTAAAAAAAGCATAAAAGGGAAAATCCCGATAACCATCATAAAGCCCATTTCTGCAGCCATGCCGTAGAAATCATTTTTTATAACAGATATAATTAATCTTTTTACACCTCTTACAAAAGCCTTTAAATCCACTTTAATCCTCTTTTTATCGGGTATTACCCAATTTTATCTTAAATTTCCCTTTTCTTAATTTCTTCCAATACTTTTTTTGCAGCATCTTCTACAGGAGCTTTTATAGTACATCCTGCAGCAAGTCTATGCCCGCCACCGCCAAATACACTACAAATTTCAGCGACATCTGCAAATTTGCTTCGCATAGAAATCTTTGTGCCGCCTGATTTCATTTCTTTTGCAACAAAAGCAATTCTTGTTGTCACAATAGCTCTTAGTTTTTCTGTTAAACCTTCCATGCAGTCATCACCTGCAGAAAATTTTTCCATATCTTTTTTATACACAAGAGTATAAGCAATTTTATCATTTTCTAAAAATTTTGCTTTGCTAATACAATGTGCCTGAAACATTACTAGAGTTTTTGAATCTGACTCATAAACTTTTTTATAAATGTCAGAAGGCTGAACACCTATTGCAACTAATTTTGATGCAACTTCAAAAGTAGAAGGTTTTGTATTATCAAACCTGAATGAGCCAGTATCTGTTAATATTGCTGTATAAAGACAAATTGCACAATCTAAATTAACTTTCCAATTCATATTTTCAAAACAGCCAAACAATACTTCACCTGTAGAACTTGCATCAGGATTTATAAAATTCAAATTTCCATACGAATTATTTGTCTTGTGATGATCAATATTTACAGTAAATTTGGCTTTTTCAAAAAGAATTTTCGCATCACAAGCTCTATCCAAAGCTGCAACATCCACATTAATTACAAGATCATACTCTCTTGATTTATCTATATCATCAACATTTTTCACATCTGATAAATGAGGTAAATACGAATACACATCAGGAATTTTTGAAATAGCGACCATATCGCACTTCTTCTTAAAATTATCAAGAATCGCACAATACAATCCGCACATAGAGCCTAATGTATCTCCGTCAGGGTTAACGTGTGAAATTATCAATATATTTTTGGACGATTTTATGATATCATTTAATTTAGAATAATCCATTTTATCATGTTAGCACAAAAAAGTTTGGTTTCAAAATGAAAAAGGTTCTCTATACAGATTTCGTAACAACTGAATCTCTCGTTGAAGAATTACTGGGGAAAAAGGAAATAAAAAAAGCTATCACCAGAAACAATTTATACAAGTTCTGGGATAAAGTTGCAGGTACAAAGTTTGCAAGCAAATCAAAACCATATTCAATGATGGGTGGCGGTGTTATGGTAATAGCATGCGAAAACGCAATTGTAGCGCAAGAACTAACCTTGAGAAAAACTCAACTTTTAGTAAAATTTGAACCATATTTGAAATCACTAAAACTAAATGTAAAAGATTTACGTTTTGATCCAAAAAAATGGGAAGCGTAGCCGCTTCACCCAACATAGCTTACGACTATGCATAAAGCGCTTTTATAGGTATTTGTTGTATTTTAATAACATTATTGTTATCGCTTTATTAGATAAACGCACTCAGGCAGGGTAATACAGAACTTGTTTCAATACCTCAAAACTTTGCCTTCGCATCTGTTTTGCTTGAAAGATTTATTATCTTTATTAAAAAAGCGTAGTCGCTTCACCCAACATAGCTTGCGACTATGCATAAAGCGCATTTATTGATATTTGTTATATTAAAACAACTTAGTCATCCTGAATTTGGCTCAGGATTCAAATAATTAAATTGAAGTTCTGAAACAAGTTCAGAATGACAAGATGAAAAACAATTTAGTCATCCTGAATTTAGTTCAGGATCTAAATGATTAAATTTAGATTCTGAAACAAGTTCAGAATGACGAGAAAATTTATTTGGATTACTAATAATTAAAAAGCAAATCAGCCTATATCCATTAAATTTTATTTGACAATTTCAACTCAAATTTATATAATAATTTTATGGCTAAAATAATTAAAGTACAAAAAGGAACAAAAGACATTTTACCTCAAGAAGTTGGTCAATGGCATAGACTTGAGAAAAATGCGTTAGAAATTTTTACCCGCTACGGATATAAAGAAATAAGAACACCAATCTTTGAAGCAACAGAACTTTTTGCTCGTGGAGTAGGTGATACAACAGATATTGTGAATAAAGAAATGTACACTTTTGAAAAAAGTGACAGATCTATTACATTAAGACCTGAAAATACAGCAGGCGTCGTTCGTTCATTCATAGAAAACGGAATGGCAAGACTATCAGCTCCTGTAAAACTTTGGTACAAAGGTCCAATGTTCAGATATGAACGTCCTCAAGCAGGAAGACAAAGACAATTCCACCAGGTCGGTGTAGAAATGTTCGGAATTAAAGAACCTACAGCTGATGCTGAAGCTATTATGCTTGCTGTCGATTATCTTAATTCATTAGGACTTAACGACTTAGAAGTCGAAATAAATTCTTTGGGCTGTCCTAAATGCCGTGAAGAATACAAAAATAAAATTAAAGAAGTCTTAAAACCTGAATTTGACAATCTTTGTGAAGACTGCCAAAATCGCTATGAAAAAAATCCTCTAAGACTTTTAGATTGCAAAGTAGAGTCTTGCAAAGAAATTTTTGCAAAACCTGAAATTCAAAATGTTATTCAGTCTGATTTTATTTGCGAAGAATGTGCTCAACATTACAATGAATTAAAATCATACCTAGACAAACTAAATATTAAATATGTCGAAAACAAACTCCTTGTAAGAGGGTTAGATTACTACAACAGAACAGTTTTTGAAATAAAATCAAATAACTTAGGTTCACAAAACGCAGTCTGCGGCGGTGGAAGATATGACAGTTTAGTCAGAAATCTTGGCGGAGAAGATACTCCTGCTGTCGGTTGGGCTATGGGTATGGAAAGATTAAATTCTTTATTACATGAAATTGAACCTGAAAAACTTGACGGTTACATCGTATCAAATTCACCTGCTGATGCTTTTGCTTTCGCACAAGAATTAAGAGCTAAAGGGTTAAATGTTGAATTTGATCTTGCTAATAAAAAATTCACAAAACAACTTGAAAAAGCATCTAAAGTAGCAAGATTTGCACTTATTTTAGGCGAAGATGAAATTAAATCAAACCAAGTTTCCGTCAAAAACCTTGCAACATCTGAACAAGTTACAATTAATAAAGAAGACGTGGCAGAAAAAATTTCAAAATAAACAAAAAGGACGTTATATAAAAATCTAAAAGGATAAAAAAATGGCAAAATCTGTTGATGAAGTAATCTCAAAAATTGCATTTGCTTTCAATCGTGTCTTTAAAGATTTTAAAGGCTTGTATTTATTCGGAATTCACACAGACGGTAAATTGCATGAAGGTGAAGATATTGAACTGGCAGCTCTTTTTGATATTGAAGATAAATCAAAAAGAGAACAAATTTGGCCTATTGTCGGAAAAATTGAAACTGAATTAGACGTATGCATTGACTTATATCCATATACAGAAGAAAGTTTCAAAAAAGACGAAGAAATTTACGAAGAAGTTATGGAAGAAGGAATTTTTTATAACAACAAAGGGGAGCGTATAGCAACAATCCACTAATCAGGTTTTAGAGAAACTTAAAGAATACAAAAGGATTTAATAGAAGTAGTAAAAAAAGAGGTAAAAACAAATGGATCAAATCACAATTCGTTCAGACAGACAAGATGACTACAAATTCTTCTACAAAGGTGATGAAGTAGTTTTGGGCGCAGGAAAAATTATCAGCATTGCAAACGGCTTAAATGACGTTGTACTTCCAACTTGCGCGATGAAAATTATAAACAACCTCATCGTTATTAAAGAAGATGTAAAACACAAAAAAGATTAATATTTTATTTTCATATTCATTTTATGTAAATCTTTGATTATAAGATTATGTTTATCAAGAATTTTAGAAAAATAGTGCAGGAATAAATCAATTTGTTTTAATTCTGCACTATTTTTAGTATTACTCCTGAAGTTAATAATCGCATCATCAGTAATTTGAAAAAGCACCAAAACTCTCACATAAGACAAAATTGCTTCTTGAAAAATCTCATCGAGAATACTTTTGAACTGTTTGTCTTTGATATAATTTTCGTCAAATAAATTTTTATATTTTTCGTTCAAGCAATCATATAATTGTTCTACAGTTATTTCATTCATTTTATAACACCTTTTATTGAGAAATCTCAATGACTTTATTAATATTGTATTGCATAATATCAATAATGCAATATAATGAATTAGGAAAATTTATAAAACTTAAAAGATTAGAAAAAGGGTTATCTTTAAATAAATTTGCAATATCTGCAAATATTGATCCTGCAATACTTTGTAGAATTGAGCAATTAAAACAAGGAATAAAAATTAATGTAATTGAAAATATTGCATCTGCATTTGGAAAAACTCCTGCAGAATTTTTAACAGAATTTGAAAAAACAGATACAAAATAATTTTAGATTTTTATAAAACAATTTGAGTACCGAGGATAATTCGATGACTATCTTCGGTATTTTCATTATCGCAGAATACATAATTCAAAATTAAACGCAATGCCTGACCTTTGATAAAATAATTCAAGCCGACAGAATACTCTCTGCTTTTGTTATTTGCAATATCTCGGTTTGGATCAAATTGGTCATAACGAGCCAGGATATGCAATTTTTGCGTAATTCTGTACCCGATAGTTGTATAAAAACCTTCGGCTTTATCGGTACTTCTGTATGTTCCGTTGTAACCGTCTGCTATTGCATATTCAAAATTTGCCATAAACTTTTTATATCTGTAACTCGCATAAGCACCGCCTACTGTATAATCAGTATTATTATGCCCTGCATTCAAACCGCCGCCTAATACAAGTGTTCCGTATTTTCCATCAGTTTTACCTAAAGGTTTCAAGTTCACCCAGCCTGTAAATTCAGCTCCCGGGAAAAATTCTTTAAAAAATCTGTCAGAGCTATTCAACGCTACACTATAGTCAACTAAATCATAATCACCTACAACCCTCACACCTAAAGCTCTTGTATTACCAAAAGTTCTTGAAATCTGTGAACGCATTGCAAAAGGCAATACATAAGATCCCATACCGCCTTCAAAACCTACTTGATTTCGAGAATTACCTACGATAATTTTGTGATGAGGAATTCTTGTATTCATAATATAAGCATCTGTCACAAGACCTTGCAAATATGTTCTGTTTTCACCGTTTTTAAAATTAAATTGTAATTTAAAATCGGTATTTTTATCTTTAAAATCCCCGACAACACCGGCTTCCATAAATCCAAAACCATAATCTGTATCATAATCAGCACCTGAAAAGTCAAAACCCATATTCCCTTGATAAGCGCCATAAAATTGAACTTTATCAATAGGACCTTTTTTATATTTAAAAGTCAGCTCATCTTTTAATAAAAATGAAGGAATAGAAGTTCTTTCCAGTTTCTTTTTATAAATTCTTCCAAACAGCGATTCCTCTTCAATTTTAAACGGGTGCTCAGATGTTTTATCTGTATCAATCAAGTTATCAAAGATAGAGAACTCTGTATCTACATTATCTCGAATTATATCTTTTTGCACCCAATCATCACTTTGTTTTTGCTGTTGATTTTCAGGAATTTGATTTTCCCCAGACAAATCGCTATCATTTTTAGTAACATCAAGATGTATTACTTCTTGAGTTTCTACAGGAACGATTTCCTTGTGTTTGGATTTACCAAAAGCAAACACAGGAGGGCAAAGCATAATTAAAACAAGTATTAAAGCTATCCTTTTAAAAAAATAGTTCACAAATATTAATGTAACACAAAATATATGCAAAAAAAATTTTTTTTAGTGTATATTAATAATTATGACAAATGTAACAAAATCCAAAAATTACCCGCACAAAAAATTGGAAACCCTAAAAATGCTAAAACAAAAAGAAAAAAATTCTAAAGTAAAAGTAAAAGCCCCGATTGTAGAAGCATTAAAAAATGCTTATGAAAATCCGACTTATCAATTTCATATTCCAGGTCACACAAAAGGGAACGGATCTTTGCCTGAATTTAAAAAACTTATCGGCGCAAAAGCTCTATCTATAGATACTACAGATGAATTTGACGGATTAGGTACATTGCACCCTGCAACAGGCCCGATTAAAGAAGCTCAAGAACTTGCTGCAAAAGCTTTTGGAGCTAAAAAGACTTTCTTTTTATTAAACGGCTCAACTGCAGGCAATTTAGCATTAGCAATGGGATTGACTAAAAAAGGTCAAAAAATTGTTACAAACAGAAATTGCCACAGATCAATTTTAACAGGTATGATTATCTCAGGAGCAGAACCATTATGGTTAATCCCTAAAAAATTTGATGAATGGGGAATTTGGGGTAACGTTACTCCTGAAAGCGTTGAAGAAATGCTGTCAAAAAACAGCGATGCGGGAATGGTATGGATTACAAACCCGACTTATGAAGGGGTTGTATCTGATGTGAAATCAATTGCCGAGGTATGCAAGAAATATGACGTACCTTTAATTGTTGATGAAGCTCATGCCTGCCTTTGGAATTTTAACAATCATCTACCGACAACTGCTTTAAAACTTGGGGCAGATGCGGTTGTTCATTCTTTGCACAAAACAGGCGGAAGCATGAGCCAAAGTTCTATGTTACACATCGCAGAAAATTCAAAAATTGATTGTGATGCAGTGGAAAAAGCTCTAAAACTTTTACATACGACAAGTCCATCATTAATGCTTTTAGCAAGTCTTGACGCTGCTCGTGCAAATCTTGACAGCCCAAGAGGAAGAAAACAACTTGAAAGAGCTGTACAAAACGCAAAATATTTAAGACGTGAAATTGATAAATTAGAACATATTCATCATTTAAGACCTGATTTTGGTTACAAAACAGATATTACAAAAGTATTTATCAGAGATGACAGATTATCAGGAAAACGTCTTGAATCTATTTTGGAAATTGATTTCAATATAGAAGTTGAAAGTGCATCAGATGCAGGGCTTTTGATACTTTCTAACATAGGTAACACAAGATCTGATATGCAATATCTTGTAAAATGCCTGCAACAAATTGATAAGACAAATTACACAGATATATGTTATCTTGAAAAGAAAAAACATATGCCTATGCTAACACCGATTATTAAAATGACACTTCGTGAAGCATTCTATTCACACAAAGAAGTTATTCCAAAAGAGCACGCAGTAGGCAGAATTGCAGCAGAAGTAATCGCTGAATGCCCTCCGGGAATTGCTGTTTTATTACCTGGTGAGTTAATCACAGAAGAACATATGCCATATCTTGTAGATTACGACACTATTGAAGTAATAAAATAAGTAATATAAGTATATGATTTCAAAACCTCCTTCTAATGATAATATCAAGGCGGAGGTTATGAAGATGATTTTGACAAATATTGAAACTGTGCCTGGAATGAATATCGTTGCACAATATGGTCTTGTGACAGGTAGCACTGTAAGAGCTAAAAACGCTATTAAAGATTTTGGTGCAGGTCTAAAAAATATGGTAGGCGGAGAGTTAAAAAGTTATACAGAACTTTTAACAGAAGCACGTAAAGAAGCTATTGCTAGAATGCAGGAACAAGCTGTTAGAATGGGAGCAAATGCAGTAGTTAATGTAAGATTAGCGACATCATCAGTTACAGTCGGTGCAGCTGAGGTGTACGCATATGGTACTGCCGTAAAAGTTGAACCAAAAGGATAAAGTATAAGATGAGTGATATAATATTTCTACTTGTAATTTTGGGAATAACTTTTATTACAGGTACAATAATAGAAAAACGACATTTTGAAAATATTAGAAAAAGAGAAATTGCCTTAATCAGAAAACCGATTGTAAACTTTGGTGCAAAAACTTGGAATACAAATAAAAAAATAAAAAAAGTAGAACTTGTGACAGGTGAATGCGTAATTAGCGGCGATTATTTTAAAAACTTTGTTGCATCTTTGAAAAACTTCTTCGGCGGGAGATTGACTACTTTTGAATCTGTTCTTGACAGAGGTAGAAGAGAAGCAATTTTACGCATGAGAGAAAAAGCAAGAGGTGCAAATTTTATAATAAATACACGTATAGAATCTGTAATGATAAATGATACATACGGGCAAGAAAGTGTACCTCAATGTGCAATAATTGCATATGGAACAGCAATAACTTATGAATAAAAATTTGGAAGATAGATATTTAAACGTAATACAAGACAATGTAAATGTCGGGAAATCTAATGTCGGTATTGAATTTATAATTTTAGTTGCAGGCATAGCGGCAATACTTTTTGCACTTTATATCTTTGCAGATGCAATCGGGAATTTTTTCATTGACAGGATGTCAGATGAAACTCAAATGAAAATCGAAAATGCCTTTTCTTATAGCATAAGTCCGATTGGAGAAAATAGAGATAAAAATATTGAAGTTCTTGAAAATATAAGAGATGAAATTGTACCCTTAGATAAAAAATTACAAGGGAAATCCAAATTCCCTATCTATGAAATTAACAAAAAAGAAATTAACGCATTTGTAACTCCAAACGGTACAATCTTTTTTACAAAAGGTCTGTTAAAAGAAGTTAAAGATGAAGAAATTCTTACATTCATTTTGGCCCATGAACTTGGTCATTATGCACATCGAGATCATTTAAAAAGTTTCAGCAGACAAATCATCATTTCTGCTGTAACATCAATTTTTTCTGCAGGGAATAATAACTTAAATGTAACTGTCAACAGTATTTCTGATTTGAATAATTTGAGTTATTCAAGAAAACAAGAAAAAGAAGCTGACTTATACGCAAACAGAGTAGTTTATAAATTATATGGACGGAATACAGGCGCTGTAGAATTTTTCAAATTATTAGAGAAAAAAGACAAAATGCCTGAATATTTACAATATTTTTCAACTCACCCGTCCACTAAACAAAGATTAAAACTAATTGAACAAAAATAAATTCATATTTACAATTTTATAAAAATTTGTATAATTAAAAAAGGTTGGTTATATGCACATAAATAACGTCTCACAAAAAACTTCATTAAGTATGCCCATAATGTGCGGTATATTCAGTATAATTTATACTGTTGGACTTTTATTAGCTTATTTTATGAATATTTCAGAAACTGCATCAATCGCGAGTTTTTGTAACTGGATAAAAGATGCTTATAATACTGTCTCATCAACGGAGCCTGACGGATTTTGGATGGCTTGGGTTTTATTTATAATTTTGCCATTAGTTGTCTATTTAGGTTTTATTTTATCAATTATCGCAAGACAAAAAGCCGTAAAAGAATTTAATTCCAAATTAAATCTTAAATCTATAGATTTTTTACAAGGAAGAATAAATTTTAATTTCAACAGACCACAATACAATTTTGTATGCGGTTATAATGATATAAATTCACTTGAACTTACTATTATCACAGATCTTGTGAGAACAAAATACGGATATACAACTGCATTAAGAGAAATTGTATTAAATTTTACAGTCTTAAATAATAAAACATTTTCTCTTTCAAATACATCAAGTTTTCCTATGCGGACAATTTATAAAATTATTGACTACACAAGAAGTGTAAATAATTTTACATATAATTTTAGAGGTCCAGGTAACACTGATGATATTAAAGAGAAAATTGATAATTATTTAAATAAAGGTTTTAAACAAATATTGTCCAACCAAGGAGAAGTAAATTTTAAATATTTGTCAATTGTATTGTTTACGATAGGCATTATATCTTTATTTACCGCAAAAGACTTAATTGAATCTGCATACAAAAATCATTTCTTTATAATGTGTTTACCATTTTTTGTACTGATAATTGCATCATTCATAATTGATATTTGGCTTATCGCAGATAAATTACGAGAAAGAAAATATAGAGGGTACTAATATGAACAAAGAAGAATTCCAATCAAGACTTGAAAAGATTGAAAGTTTTATTGAAACTATTGAACCCTCAACTTTAGATTCAAAAAAAGGAGAAATAGAAAAATTAATAAACGAAATAGATGAACTTCTCACTTTTGATCCTGAAAATACAGAAGTTCTATCTTTAAAAGGATTTTATTATGAATTAATCAACGATTATAAAAATGCTATTGTAACATATGAAAAAATTTTAGAAATTGATCCTAATAATGAGACTGCAAAACAATCTAGAAAAGATTGTATATATTTTTATAAAAATATACGGGATTTAGATGAAAGAATTGAAAAGCATGAGAACAAATTTAATGCACAATCAATATTAGAAAAATTACCGGTAAGTATTTTAGTGTCTGCTAAAATTATTATATTTCTAGTTATTATATTTTACTATTTCCCGTTTTTCATTTTTGGATATAAAGATAATAATATTTTAAAAATTAATGATTATTCAAATTTTCAAACACTAAAAATAAACCCTGCCTCTGAATATGATTATTTGTCAAAACAACAAATATTTGATATTAGAAAACAACATGTTAAAAATTCCCTATTTGACAAAGAAAATTATGAACCAAACACAACAGTATTTGGCAGTATAGTCGATAACAAACCCTGGTGGGGTTCAATCAAATGTAATCAATTAAACTATAAAGGTGACTACCACGAAAACATTCAAGGGCCATCAAAAGTCAGTGTCCTAATGAATAATCCAAATGCTTTGGTCGGATTAAGTATGCCTTATATACCTTGGGATATTGGGACTAACAAAGAATTTTGCACATCGGATTATTCAAATTTCTCACCAATATCATTACAATATGATGAAAAAGACAAATTAATTATTGCTAAATACTACTTGACAAAAAATTTCTTAAAATTACGAACAAAAGTAAATAACAGATATACAAGATACCTAATACAATTATCAGGATTAAATGCCAGAGATTTTGGCTATGATTATATGTACATATTTGATACAAAAAATATAAAAATGTATTCAGAGTATAATAACGCAACAGAAGATATATCAACGTTCAGAGATTATATACATCAGGGGGGAAGCTGTAAGTTCAAAGATGGCTGTAATAATATTTCTCCAATGCAGAATGATTTAATATTTTCAGTTAAAAGTCTGCCTGCAGAAATTAATATAAAATTGTGGAAAAAGAAACCTATAAATAAATATATAAAAGCAGATATGTATTACAAAATAATTTTTGAAAATAAAAAATAAAAAAAGACCGATAAAAAATTTATCGGTCTTTCCATTTCAATTAATCGAAAACGTAATCGATAATTGCAGCTTCTCTAGCACGTTTAATTGCTGTAGCAATCATTCTTTGGTGCTTAGCACAGTTACCTGTAATTCTGCGAGGAATAATTTTTCCTGCTTCAGTCAAGTATCTTTTCAATTTAGCTGCATCTTTGTAATCAATTGCTTCTACTTTGTCTGCACAAAGACTGCAATTTTTACGTTTTTTCTTATCTGATGCGTCTTGTCTTGCCATTTTTTTAGATTTACCTTTCTATTTTGCGCTTATGCGCTCGACCTTATTTTTCTTTTCTTACATTTGCAAATATTCTGTCAACTATTTCTTCTGTAATTGATTTTTTATAAATATTTCCCATAGGATTTTGGCTTCTTACAAACAAATCAGGTTTTGCATTAACTGATATTGCATTTTGGAAATATTTACAAGTTGACTTATTTTGTAACTGTTTTATTTTTTGTGTTTGAGTAGCTATTTGACAAGCTACTGCCAAAGCATATTTTCCGTTTTTACCCATTATGAATTCCTTTCAAAACTAAAACGGAATCTCATCTTCGTTAATCAATTCATTTGACATGTCATCTGATTCAAATTTAACGATTTCTTCTGTTCCAAATTTTTGATTAGCTGGGGTTGATGCTCCTTCACCCAGAATTTCGATTGTATTAGCATCGATTTCATAGATTCTTTTTTCAGAGCCATCATCCATCTTAACAGCAGCTGTTTGGAGTCTGCCTTCTACAAGAACTCTTTCACCTTTAGTCAATGAAGAAACTATTTCATCAAGAGCATTTCTTTTTGATAATACTCTAATCAAAGTTTCTTCTCTTTCGCCAATATTAAGAACAAAAGCTGACACAGCAACGTTATTTTGAGTAAAACGTTTTTCCGGTGCTCTATAAACTGTTCCTGTAACTACTGATTTTGCAAGTGACATCTTTCACCCATCATATATATTTGCAAAGAACTTTACAAATATATCCTTTCTTTTTAACTAAACTGCTGCTTTTGATGATTCTAAGAACATTGTTCTTAAAATATTGTCGCTTAATCTTAATTGACGTCTGAATTCAGCAACTTTTTCAGAAGGTAAGCTTAAAACTGTAGTTACGAAAAATCCATCTCTAAAGTTTTGGATATCATAAGCTAATTTTTTTCTACCTGTCTTATCTGTAGATTCAACTTTACCACCTAATTCAGAAACTAAAGCGCCTAATCTTTCAACTGCTTTATCTACTTCTTCTGCATCTAAATTTGGCTTAAACACAGTTAATAATTCATAATTTTTCATTTTATTTTCTCCTTTTTATATTTTGGCTATAAATCAATATTACCATGGAAATACGAGATTTTACAATATATACTCTGCAAAAAAGCTGTAATTTGCAGAACCGATTAAGAAAATATCTTTCTCAGTATCGTCCTTAGATCCTTGCCATTCAACAAATACAGGCCCACCTAAAAGATTAACTTTAACCTTTTGTTCTGTTAAGTTATTTAAAACACAAGAAACAACACTGGCACATGCACCTGTACCGCAAGCTAAAGTAATTCCGCAGCCTCTTTCATATACTCTCATATCGATTTCCATACGAGATTTAACTTTAACAAATTCAGTATTAGTTTTTTCAGGGAAATATTCATGTTTTTCAATCACAGGACCGTATTTCACAGCCAATTCCATAGGATCTTCATCTGTAATAATTACACAATGAGGATTTCCCATCGAAACAGGTGTAATATCAAATTCTCTATCAAGAGCTGTTATTTTTCTTTCACCCCAGAAAGGAATTTTTTTATCCTCTAAAATAGGTTTGCCCATATTCACTTTGATTAAACCGTTTTCTAAAAGTTCAGGTTTTATCACACCTGCAAGAGTTTCGACACTAAATGCTTTTTTATCCACTAGTTTGTTATCATAAGCATATTTAGCAAAACATCTCATCCCATTTCCGCACATTTGAGCGGTAGATCCGTCTGAATTATAAAAATACCAGCCTAAATCAGTATCTTTTGTATCTAATTTTGGGATAATCATCCCATCAGCACCGACTCCAAAATTTCTATCACATACTTTTTTTGCAAGTTCGGCCATCTTCATTCCGGTCTTTTCAAATTCGGGGTAATCAATAATCACAAAATCGTTTCCACAACCTTGCATTTTCGTTAATTTTATAGTTTTCATTAAATTTTATCCTTTCACTTATGCATGATTATAGCATAAGTGCAGGAAGTTTTGAAACAGCTAAATTTAAAAATTTTTCAGCTAGACCGCCTTTATAAATAACATCTTTTGCAGTTTCAATATCAAACCATTCAGCGCCATCAACTTCTTGGGATAATTTAAAATCTTCATTTGCAGCTTGAACAATAAAATTGCAGATAAGTGTATTTGAGCCGTTATAATATTCGGATTCGTTAAATTTATATGATGCCACATCAAGGTTTACTTCTTCTTTAATTTCTCTTACTAGTGCTGAAGATAGATTTTCTCCTTTATTTACATAACCTGCTACAAGAATATTACGAGGTCTGCCATACTGGTGTATTAATAAAATTTTAGAATATTCAGGATTAAAAATCACTGCGCTAACAGCTACATTATATTTTGGAAATCTAAATTCGTTACATACAGGACAATAAGGGATAAGTCCGTCACTAATTCCAAAATTTATACATTCTTTTTCTTTTAATTCTGCTCCGCATTCACTACAATATTTCATATTAATATTATACGCAAAAATTTAAAATTCGGTATTTATTCATTCAAGTTAACATATTGCATTTTATGTCTTATTAATATAAATTTAAATATATACAATAATCTGGGATTACAATGTTAAAATTTATAAAAAATAAATATATACAAATAAAAAATAAATTTTTATTAAAAACAGATCAAAAAACTGATAGACCAAATCTTTTCCCTATTGCACTTTCTGAAAAAGAAAAAAAATTTCTCATTAAACATTGCCAAAAATGCAATAATTATCTTGAATTTGGTTCAGGCGGATCAACATTTCTTGTTTTGTTAAACACTGCTATAAAAAATATTACCTCAATAGAATCTGATCCCAACTGGATTAGTTATCTTGAAAAGTGGGATTTTATAATCAACAAAGAAAAAGAAGAAAGATTAAAATTTAAATATATAAATATTGGAAAAGTCGGTTTTTTAGGTATCCCAAAAGATCCAGAAGCTAAAAATTTGTATCCGTCATATTCTAATGAAATTTTCAAAGAAGAAAAAAATTTCGATTTTGTATTTATTGATGGAAGATTCAGAGTCGCTTGTGCACTACAAACTATATTGAATTGCAATAAAAATACTACAATACTAATTCATGATTTTAATAATAGAGAAGAATACCACTGTATCTTAAAATATTTAGATATTTTAGATACAATGGATACAATGGCTATATTTAAAATTAAAGAAAATATAAACACACAAGAAATTCTTAAAGATTATGAAACTTATAAATATAATTGGGCATAAAATAATAAATTATTAATCCCCAGATATTAACTCATTAATATTAATTTGATTAATTTTTAAACTTTCAATATCTGATCTTATTTCATTTATCCTTTGTAAGTTATTTAATTGGATATCTCTCAAAAGTTTTTGATCTAATTTTACTTTTTTCAATTCTTTAGATACTCTATTTATATCTTTATTTCTTTCCCTGATTAAATTCAATATACTTTCATATGATTTTCGTTTTTTATTTAATTTTGTTTTAAGATACATTCTTGAATTTTGCAGCATTACTAATTCGTCATATAATCTATTTATATATTCTTTTTTCTCTTTTAAAACCAATTGTGTTTGTTTAAACAGTTTTTGATTTTCATCTAACTTTCTTTCAGCTTCTTCTATTTCATTTTTTATATTCTTGTGTTTAGTTATTATAAAATTTTTAATATCAATTCTTAACTTTTGATCAGTCACATCCAATAAAGTTTTTTTAATATTTTGCGGATAATTTTCATAAGATTTAAGCTTCCTATGCAGGATAAAACTAATCACTTTATTAATTTGTTTTTGCAAATTTTCTTGAAACATCGGGAAAGATTGCATCATTGTTGTATATGGAATAGTCGCACGTTCAAGATTACACTTTTTACACAGACATATTCCATTACCTTTAGCTCTTGAACCTTTTTGCGAATGAGGCACAACATGCTCAAAAGTTGATGACAGATTATCTATAATATTTTTAATAATCTCTCTATCACTGGATTTCAAATTCTCTATTATTAAATTGCTCCCACTTAAATTATTATATGGAAGTTTTTCTATTTGTCGCTGAATTTTTTTCGCTAAAGCTTTATCTTCTAACCTACCCCAAAAATCCTTATACAAATCATTTAACATAATTTTCTTTGTAATAGAAGGATATGCTTGATAACTTATAATTGTGTTAGCTTGAATATTTAACTTATTAAACTCTTCCCTTTGAGATTCTGGAAGTCTTTCACATAACTTATTCAAATTATTAAATGCAATTTCGCTTGCATGATGAAATTTTTCTTTTTGTAATGTTCGTAACTTATCATGATAACTCCATACCTCTTTTTTATTGAAAATTTCAGAAAAAGTATTTTTCGGGTATAGCAGTGAATACATATACATATAATCTATAAGATCTTTATATTCATCAGGTAATTTTGCTCGTAGTGGATATAATTTTTTTATTACTTGAGGAGATTTCTGAGTATAATCTTTAGAAATATCTATAACCTCTTTAATTAATTTTTTATCAAAATCTGTGAATTTTAATATTTTATGTTCTACAATTTTATTTTTAACAATTTGAGAGAGTGAAGTCCTCGGATGTCTTTCAGATAAATTTTTTAAAAACTTAAAAGCATTAAATTGACGAAAATCATCAAACACAGGATTTGCTAATGTTTTTTTAGCCACAGCCCCAAATGTATCAAGAAATTCATCTCTTTCAGGAATACTAATAAGTTCGTTACCACATTTAGCGCAAGTAAGTTTAGGAATATCTCTTATATCAAAAAAAACTTTTTTAGGCAATCTGCCTTCAAAACTTTGTTTTTGGGAAACACCAAGATTATTGTTAAAATTAAATATATTTATAAACATATCACAATTAAAACATCTAAAAATAAATTTTGCTACTTTATCTTTCAAACTAAAAAAGCCACCTTCAAAGGTGGCTTTTAAAATTAGGAGGAGGTGGGATTCGAACCCACGGTACGCGTGAACGTACGACAGTTTTCAAGACTGCTCCAATCAACCGCTCTGGCACTCCTCCATTCGATTGTTTGGACGTATCTTTATTTTATTATATCAAAATATTTTGTCAAGATATATTAAAAACTATTATTTTATTAGCAAATATTTTTTTTACAATATTTCAATAATTTATGGAAATTAGGAAAACTCAACAAAATATAAACTTTAATGGTTACGATGCGCGAAAATTGAAAGGGTTTGTTATGAACTCAAATTTTTCAGGCATTGCTGAAGAATTAAAGAAAATTGGGAATATTGAAAATTTCAAAGTTTATCTATTTAACAATTCTGTTCAAAAACCTGCCTTAAAAACAGATTGCTTCGAAACTGCAAAAAACAGCAATGGTTGCTGGGCACAAGATTATTGGGGAATTGTTAACAATTCATTACTTACATGTGAAAATACTCTAAAATCAGAATTTTTAAAAAATATTTTTAATTTACAAAATAACAAAATTCAAGAATTTAGCCGAGAAACCCTTAAGGTAAATGGTTATAAAGAATATCTGGATTCATTATATAATCTGTCAATTGTAAAAAAAGACGGAAAAGAACTTGTAAAAATTCCTACACCGGAAGGATTTGAATACATTGATAAAAAAATTTATGATCTAGAACTTGAAGCAAATAAAATGGTACTAAACAACAAACTTGCTCAGACACACATTAAAGGCGGGAATTATTTTATTACCAAAAATGAACAAAACGAAAATGAACTACTCATAGGCAAAAATGAATTAAAAAAATATAATATTGAAGAACTAAAAAAAATGTTTAATGTAAAAAATGTATACCCTATACCATATGCAGATTTTCATATTGATTTATTTCTAAGGCCTCTAAAAGATAAAAAAGTTTTGATTTCCGATGACAATACAATGTTGGAAACACTTGCTAAAGGAGCAATAAATGTGAGAAATGCAGCTTTAAAAGCTTCTGACATAGAACGTGAAGAATTAAAAAAAATTTACACCAGAATCGTATTATATTTTAATCAGTTTAAAGAAATCGTAAAAAGTAACCCCTATGCCAACATGAATGATGTTGAAACTGCATTACAAAAAGCAGGTTATGAAACTATAAAAGTTCCTGCAAGAATTTTTGAAATTTTTGACACCAATAATAGAGCTAAAAAAAGTTTTTACCTAAGACAATTACACAATTATATGAATGCAAATGTGTTAATTAATGATAAAAATGAAACAGTATACATAACAAATAAATCAAATCTTGATGAAATTCTTGGTTTAACTGATAAAGTACAACAAAAAACAGGCTTTAGCCTAGAAAAAGCTTTTTTAGATAAAGTAAGACCATACGTTGACAAAGTATATTTTGTATCAGGTGAAAATAATGCCATAGCTAAAAAAATACTACCCGATCTCAATGGCGGCATACACTGTATGTCTATGGAAATTCCCGAATAAAAAAAAGCTATGTACATTTGAAGTGCATAGCTGTTGATTAGGGATATGTGTATCTTAGTTCTCTAAGGAGTATGGTTATATATTAGCAAACGAGATTTGAAATGAAATCATAAATATGTATGATGTTTTGCTATAAAAAATTTTTTGTAAAATTATGTAAATTTTTACTATGTAAGTAGCACAAAAAAACTTTTTCGAATTATAATTCATGAAAAAGCAATTTATAAAGGAATTCTAATGAGAATACTATCTATCACATCAGCAAACATAAGAAAATATGTAACTAACAATACTAAATCTTTTATACAAAATAATGCTGATAATTTAACTCAACCTATTTCTGACAAAATCAATTTTGGTGTAGGCGAAGATTACGGCGGTGTTGATTTTTTAGCACCTGAACATCCGGATCCGTCAAACGAACCGGGATTTAAAAACGGATTATTGGGGATTGCTGAAATGATGACGTTCCCATTGTCTTTCCCAATAATAGTTGCACGTGAAAACTACAAAGATAAACATAAAGACGATATAAAAACTAACATGAATTTCGATAACATCGAAGATTAGTTTATGCTATAATTCAAATATGTTTGATAGTTTAAGTGAAAAATTACAGGAAATAATCAGCAAAACTCGAGGTAAAGAGCTTACCCAAGATAATATGCAGGAAGCTCTCAGAGAAATCAGACGAGCTCTTTTAGATGCTGATGTAAATTTACGTGTTGTAAAAGCTTTCATATCTTCAATTAAAGATAAAGCTGAAGGTGAAAAAGTTTTAGAAGGCGTTGATCCTTCTCAACAATTAATCAAAATTGTTCACGATGAACTTATAAATTTACTTGGGAAAGAAGCTAAACCGCTTGATTTTTCAGGTAATCCAAACATGATTATGATGCTTGGACTTCAGGGGTCAGGGAAGACAACATCATCTGCAAAACTTGCGGTTAAATTAAAAAAAGAAGGCAGAAAACCACTCCTTGTGGCATGTGACGTATATAGGCCCGCAGCTATTTCTCAATTACAAACTCTTGGTAAAGAAATTGAAAATGAAGTCTTTACAATTCCTGATAGCAAAGACGTTCAACAAATTGTACGAGGTGCAATTGATTATGCTAATCAAAACGGATTTAATACACTTATTTTAGATACTGCCGGCCGATTACAAATCGATACTGACATGATGGCGGAACTTCTTTTAATAGACAGAATTTTCCACCCGACTGAAAAACTTCTTGTAATTGATTCAATGACAGGACAAGAAGCTGTAAACGTTGCCGAAAACTTCGACGCACAATTAGGTCTTACAGGTCTTGTATTGACAAAACTTGATGGTGACAGCAGAGGCGGATCTGCATTAAGCGTTGTATACTGCACAGGCAAACCTATTAAATTAACAGGTACAGGCGAAAAACTTAATGCCCTGGAAGATTTTTACCCTGAACGCATGGCTACACGTATTTTAGGGATGGGTGATATAGTATCACTTGTAGAACGTGCACAGGAAGTTTTTGATGAAAAACAAGCTCGTGAACTTGAAGAAAAAATGAGTAAGAATAACTTTTCTTACAACGATTTCTTGAAAATGCAAAAACAAATGCAAGCTTTCGGTTCTATGGGCAACCTACTTGGCATGCTTGGTCTTAATATAGGCAAAGATGACAGAGATAAGATTTCTCATGAAGGTGACAAACAATTCAAAAAAATGGAAGTGTTCATTTCCAGCATGACACCTGAAGAACGTTCAAACCCTGACTTGCTTAATACAAGTCGTAAAAAACGTATTGCAAAAGGCTGCGGTATGGATTTAGCAGAAATAAATACATACGTAAAACAGTTTGAACAAATGAGAATGATGATGAAAGGCATGTCAGATATGAAAAATATGTTCGGCAAAATGGAAAACATGCCTGACATGAGTAAAATGGGTAACATGGGCGGTCTTGGCGGTTTCAAAGGGAAACTTGGCAAGCATGCAATGAATAAAGCTATGAAAATGATGCGACGTTTCAAATGAAGCGTGCCGCTTCACCCGCAAATCAGATTTTAGTATAAACTTGAAAAGTCTAAACTAAAAAAGCATGTAGCTTCACTTATCAATCAGGTTTTAGAACAAACTTGAAATCGAATTATAAAAAATTCAAAGGTCTTTTTCAATAAAAATTTCATAAAAAATTAAAGAGGGTTAATGTATGAAAAAATGGTTTATAATTTTTGGTATTCTTGCATTTTTAACAGGAAATATTACTTTTGCAGAATCTGACAATCAAACGATTCAAGAATATAATAAATATTTACAAGAACAAATCAATACAAATTTTAAATATAAAGGAGAAAAAAATACACAGGCAACATTATCGTTTACTGTAAATAAAAATGGTTCTGTTGAAAACATAAAAGTTATATCATCAGAAGATGAAGAACTCAACAAACAATTAATTGAAGCTGTTCAAAAATCAGCTCCATTTAAACCTTTTCCACCAAATATTAAATATGACAGCATAAATATTAATTATGATTTTAATTTCACAAATACTTACAATGTGCATAATAATGTTTATGTCAAAGATACCCCAAATGCACAACAAATTGATAATCGCTATTATTATAAAGTCAGAGAACTAATAAAAAAACGTTTTCCAACATCTTATTCTTGGATAACCGACAGTGCAGTATTTGAAATAACAATTTTACCAAACGGAACTATCAAAAAAGTTGAAATATTATCATCTTCTGGTTCTAAAAGATATGATAACAATATTATAAAAACATTAACAGGTTACAGACTACCTGAACCTCCTGCCATATTAAAAAAGAAAGAAATCAAATACACATTTGACATGAATAAAAATACAAGAATTTATCCTCCTATATTTATTCCTGTCAATTGGTAAATTCTAAAATGAGGAGCTAAAATGTTAAAAAAAATTATACAATTACTTATATTTGTTGGGTTATTAACAAATTTTGCATTTGCAGACGAATTTGATGTAAATAAATTTGTTGATGAATACGGCAAAGAAGTTCAAAGTATAGTAAAAAACAATCTCAAATACACAGGACCTGAAGATGCAGTATCTGCAGTAAGTTATACAATACACCCTGACGGAAGCGTTACCGATATTCAAGTTAAGCAGGCAAGCGGAACAAATTTTGATAAAGCTGTAATTGAAGCTGTTCAAAAATCAGCTCCGTTCAAACCTTTCCCGAAAGAATCAAACCTTGCAAATATCGTAATGACAAGCGGATTTCAACACAAAGTCCAAAGATACCAAACAGCAAGAATGTCAATCATGCCTGTCGAGCCTCCTGAAGAAGTTAAACAAGCATATCAAAAATACATACAAAAAGTCAGCAATTATTTATTTGATAGAATTCCGACAATCTACTCATACATTCCACAAGAACCTGTAATGAAATGTATTATCTCAAAAGACGGAACTATAAAAAATGTAGAATTAACACAATCATCAGGGATTGAAGAATATGACAAAAAAATCATAGAAACATACACAGGAATGAAAGTATCACCATTCCCAGAAGAATTAAAAATGTATGAAGAATTGCCATATTCAGCCACAGTATTACGCCAATTTAGAAGACGTCCTGCCCTTGGAAGTCCAAACTACTTTTTTTAAATAAAATAGAAAATTAATTTATTTCTTTTTTACAACTATTTTTATCTATAATTTGCAAAGTTATAGCTTTTAACAATGTTTCTATCTTATTTTTAGCATTCAATTGAATTTTACAATTATTAAATAATTTATAATATTCAGATTTTGATAAATTCAAATCTAACATTGTTTGTTTTGCAGTTTTACCAGATGATAACACCTCTAAGATTTTTATTTGAGTTGCATTCAAATTCATTATCAATTACCTATTTGTTATAGTTCTTTATAGTAATACCACTATATAGAATTTAATTCTACTAAATTAGTATTAATATGTCAATATTAATTAAATGGTATTATTATATGAGTATTAATGAACATATTGCAAAAAGAATATCCGAACTTAGGAAAAGCAAACATTTGACAGCTGAAAAACTTGCATGGTCAGCTGATTTATCAAAAAGTTGTGTAAGTTACGCTGAAAAAGGAACTAAAGATATTAAAATTTCAACTATAAATGCAATATGCAACGCTATGGGAATAACTTTAGCTGAATTCTTTAGTATTTTTGTTAAAAATATCGAAGATTAGAACTTTTTCAATTTTGCATAAGCTGCGTCCATAGCTTTTACACCCTGACGGCCAAAGTCTATTGTATACATCATGCTGTCACCGATTTGGGTAACCTCTTTTATATGTCCTATACCGAGTTTGTCATGGAAAACTCTTTCTCCTTCATTGAATACATATTCAATAGGAGTTGTAGTTTCCATTTTCTTCTGACGCTCGGCTTCCGCTTCCTGTTGCATACGCTCTTTTTGTCTTTTTTCTTCGAGCATACGTTTTATAGCATTATCTTTAAAAAATTCTTTTACTTTTTCTTCATCACGTTGTTTATTTTCTTTTGATTTAACCAAAATCGTACGACTTGGAGTCCTTTGAGGTTGGTTGTAGTATGAAGAATTTTGTCTTTGTCTGTCGCTTTGAGAATTTCCTGTTGCAAGTCCTCTTGTCGGAGCAACAAAGCCTTTTCCAAATCCAGAAGATGGTTTTACATATCCGTAACTGTCAGATTGTGCTGCAGAATATGAAAAATCAGATTTGCCTGTACGAGCTTTTGATACAGCATTTTGGAATGTTGAAGTTCCGCTTGTAGATCCTTCAAAACCGATAGAGTTAAGAAGTTGACGAGGAATTTCATCAATAAATCTTGAAGGATTGTAATACTTGTATTCTCCCCACATTTGACGGCGTTTAGCAGAAGACAGATACAATTTTTCTTCTGCACGAGTAACGCCTACATACATCAAGCGGCGTTCTTCTTCCATTTCTGACGGAATATTGAATGTTCTTTGATGCGGGAATACACCTTCATCACAACCTGCTAAAAATACTACAGGAAATTCCAAACCTTTAGCAGAGTGCAGTGTCATTAAAGTAACGTTGTTTGAAATATCGTCCATACCGTCAAGATCTGACACCAATGCTACTTGTTGTAAAAATTCACCCAAAGCATTATCAGATTCTTCAGGAACAAATTCACCCGCAACGTTTACTAACTCTTGCAAGTTTTCAATATCAGCTTCACTTTCAGGAGTATTTTGGGATTGCAATTCTGCCAAATATCCTGTTTTTTCTATGACAAGAGTTACAAACTCCTGCAAAGAATATGAGCCTACTGCATTTTTAAATTTTATTATTAATTCTGCAAAATCCTTTAATTTTGATTGAACTCTCGGAGATAATTCTGATTCTTCAATTTCTTTAATCGCTTCAAACAGACTTACATCTTTTGAGTCAGCAAAATCTGAAAGAGCTTTTACCGTAGTATCACCTATGGCACGTTTAGGAACGTTTACTATACGTCTGAAACTTTGCGAATCATCAGGATTATAGATTAATTTAAGATAAGCAATTATATCTTTGATTTCTTTACGGTCATAGAATTTCAAACCGCCGTAAATTCTATATGGAATTCCGGCTGCCATGCATGCTTCTTCAAGCGCACGGGATTGAGAATTTGTACGATAAAGAATTGCGTAACGGTTATAATCTCCGCCTGAATCCTGCTTAATTCTGCTTGCAATAAAGTTTGCTTCATCAGCTTCATCTTGAGCTTCGTAATAATCAATTAATTCACCGTCACCTTTTTGCGAATAAAGAACTTTGTCCACACGCTCTGTATTATTTTCAATAATTGCGTTTGCAACGTTCAAAATATTTGCTGTCGAACGGTAATTTTGCTCTAATTTTATTAATTTAGTCTTTTTAAAATCTTTTTGGAAATTCAAAATAATTGTGTAATCAGCGCCACGCCAGCTGTAAATTGATTGGTCAACATCACCTACTACACATAATGATCTTTCATCAGGAATTTCTGACTCAAGATTTGTGTATAACATATTAATCAGCTTATATTGAGCCATGTTTGTATCCTGAAACTCATCCACAAGAATATGTTGGAAGCGGTCATAATACAATTGACGAACTTCTTTGCATTGCTCTAGCAGTTTTACTGTCAAAAGAAGCATATCATCGAAATCAATTGCATTATTATTATTCAAAGCATTTTCATATTCTTCATAAATTGACGCAATCTTTTGAGATTTGAAATCTCTTGCAAAAGTCGCAAATGTATAAGCGTCCTGCATTTTATTCTTTGCGTTAGAAATTATGGATTTTACAAGTTTAGGCTGATATACTTTATCATCTAAATTTAATTTTTTTATAGCCTGTTTAATAACAGCATTACTATCATTTTCATCGTAAATAGAAAAATTCTTATCTAATCTTTTACCGGATTGAAAACTGTAATTTTCGATATTTTCTCTTAAAATTCTTCCGCAAATACCGTGGAAAGTGCCTACCCACATATATTTAACAACATTTTCACCCAAAATATTTCCAAGACGTTCTTTCATCTCTTTAGCCGCCTTGTTGGTAAATGTAACCGCTAAAATATTTCTCGGTTTTACACCGTTTTGAATTAAATAAGCAATCCTTGAGGTAAGTAATTTTGTTTTTCCGCTCCCTGCGCCTGCTAAGACAAGCAATGGGCCTTGAATTGTTTGAACAGCTTCTCTCTGCTCTTTGTTAAGATTATCCAATATATTTTCCATATCCCTATTCCCAAAATCAAATTTTTGTGATATAATCAGCATAAACTAAAAATATACAGATTGCAATTAGAAAGTAGGAAAAATGGTGGAAACTGACATGATGAATATTTATATGGGTTCTGAAGACGAAAATAAAGAAAAACAAAGTTCAATTGTTGTACCTATTGATGACATGGACACAGTATCGTCAGATTCACCTGATACAGTAGATGAATTGGCAATGGAATTAGCTACAATTCAACAATCTGCAAAAAAAATTGCAATTATCGGAAGCCGTAATCTTCCGATTACTCATCAACAAATGATTGAGACACTTGCTACGGCTCTTGTAACTCAAGGAAATACAATTATTACATCAGGCGGTTCTTCAGGTACAAACGCTGCTGCAATCAGAGGCGCTATGAAAGCAAATCCTGATAAATTAAAAGTTATTTTACCTCAAACAATCGGACAACAACCTTCTGACGTTCAAAATCAACTTATCGGTGTTCCAAATATCATCGAACATCCTGACAGAGCTATGATGACATTAGCTGATGCTTCTCGTGTTTGCAACAGAGAAATTATTGACGATTGTAACCAATTAATTTGTTTCTTGTCTCATACAAGTAAAACTTTGCATAACGCAGTTCAATACGCTGAAGAAGGTCATAAAGTTATTACTGTATTCTATTTGGATTAATTCTTAAACCCATATTTATACGGAAACCTATTTATATGTCAGAACAATTAAAAAAACTTACGGGTAAATTCGGCTACGAGGCCGTTACAAAACACCTTATCAATGATTGTGATATTGATCTTTTCAAAGAACTCGTTGATAACGATAGTTTTTTGTTTGATTTTGTAAAAGACAATGTCGCACAAAGAATTGCAAAAGAAATTAATGATAGCAATTATAAAAATTTAATTGAATTTTTAAAATATTATTCTCCTTACTATGAAGATGTAATAATTTCAGCCCTCGTAAAATATGCCGATGAAGATTTAACGGATTTAATGCTTGAAAAATTCGAAAACGGCACGTTGGATGAAAAAATTTATGCTGCAAAATATTTCGGAAAAATTCAAGACCCTCTTGCCTATGAATATTTAAAAGCAAATTCATATTCAGAGAATGACTATCTTGCCCACAATTGCGCCTCAGCTCTCGGGGAATGGCAAGATAAAGAAACATACAATATTGCTATTACAAAGTTGAATAACGGAGATGATTTTGAAAAATTGTCAGCCGTAAAATTTTTGGTGGCATATGGGGACAAAAAAGCTATTCCTGCAATTTTTGATACAATGAAAAATTCTACAATGCCTGAAAATATTGCAGGAGAAATACCTTATCTTGAGAATTTATTTGATTTGCTCGAAAAATATTATGAAAACACACTATTGGCAATTAATTACATAATCAATGGTCTTGGAGAAATCCTTCCGCTTTCTTGTGTTTTTGATTTTGAGTTATATGAAGTATTTGAGCAGTTGATTAACAATCACGATGACAACAAAACAGCAATTGTAATTTTAAATGCTCAAGAAAAATTTGACGTTTTAACAGAAAATGACGAATATTTGTTTGATGAAGACAAAAATACAAAAAATGAAATTAACGACATAAAAAAACTATTAAAAAACGCAAATAAAAAAGAATTAGAATCACACGTTAATGCAGAATTAAACGAAAACAGCCCTTTAGTTTTTACAGCACTTGATTTTGCAACAGATGTAATAGCAATAAGAGAGCTTTTAAAATCAAATAATCAAACTCTTATTTTAAAAACTGCAGAAGTCTTAAAACATTTAGGCAATTTTGATGAAACAGCAAGAACCATAGCATTACTAAAGGTTACTGACATAAACATAAAAGCTATTATTAGAGCGTTGTAAAAATTTTCGTGGTAATATTAAATTATGGAATTTACGGAAAAAACTATTGAATCAGAATTAATTTTTAACGGAAGAGTCGTAAAGCTTTATAAAGACAAAATTGAACTGCCGACAGGGAAAGAAAGCTTTAGAGAAGTTGTTAAACATTCAGGCGGTGTCGTAATTTTAGCTAAAAAAGAAGATAAAATCCTTTTAGTTAAACAATTCAGATACCCAATGAAAGAAGTTTTGTATGAATTGCCTGCAGGGAAACTTGAAATCGGAGAAGATCCTTTTGAAGCAGCTAAAAGAGAATTAGAAGAAGAAACAGGCTATTGTGCAAACAAATGGACTGACTTAGGCTATGTATACACATCACCCGGTTACAGTGATGAAAAATTGTACTTATACGAAGCTGAAGATTTAGAATTTACTCACTGCCACCCTGATGAAGGCGAAATTATTCAAGCATTTGAATATAAATATAATGACGTTTTAAAAATGATTAATAACGGTGAAATTAATGATGCAAAAACACTTTGTGCATTAATGAGAGCCCAAATTAAAGGATAAATTATGTCTGCTGAAAAAAAAATTAAAATGGTTGCAACTGACATTGACGGCACTATCGTTAAATGGGATACAGGATTTTCTGACGGTGTAAAAAATTGTATCAAAAATCTTTGCAAAAAAGACGTAAAAGTTGTACTTGTAACAGGCAGAATGCATTGTGCTACTCATCATATAACAGAAGTATTAGGACTTAAAACACCTGTTGTTTCATATCAAGGCGGACTGATTAAAGACTGTAACGGAAATACTTTATATCAACAAAATTTAGATTCTGAAATCGCAAAACAAATTATTAAATGGGCAAGAGATAATAATATTCATATAAATTTATATATTAATGATAAATTGTATGTGGAAAAAGATAACGATTACGTAAAAAAATATACTGAAGGCAAATTCGTATCATATACAGTCTGCTCATTCGATGATTTGGAAATAAAAAATGTAAATAAAATTCTTGCAATTGATTATAGTGATGCAGAAAGAGTAACAGGTTGGGTAAACGAATTACAACAAAAATTCCCGCAATTATACATAGTCAAATCAACTCCTTATTTTTGCGAAATTGGAAGTGCTCAAGCAAAAAAATCACTCGGAGTTGAATTTTTAGCAAAAAAATGGGGATTGACAAAAGAAGAAATTCTTACAATCGGCGATCAAAATAATGATATAGAACTTTTAAAAGCAGGCGGGATTAAGGTTGCAATGGGCAATGCTACACCTGAATTAAAAGAATGCGCAGATTATATAACTGACACAGTCGAAAATGACGGTTTTGTAAAAGCGATGGAAAAATTTGTAATATGAGGGGAATATGTATAGAATAGGTCTTGGATACGATATTCATAAACTTACAGAAGGAAGAGATTTAATAATCGGCGGGGTAAAAATTACTCATGAAAAAGGTCTTCTCGGACATTCAGATGCCGATGTATTAATTCATGCAATAATTGATGCAATGCTTGGTGCACTTGCCCTATCTGATATTGGAACATTGTTTCCTGACACTGACGATTTATACAAAGACGCTGACAGCACTGTACTATTAAAAGATGTATATAAACTTATTAAAGAAAAAAAATATGCAATCGAAAATATAGACAGCAACATTATAGCTCAACAGCCTAAAATGATGCCTTATATCCCGAAAATGAAAGAAGTTTTATCACAAATTCTTTCAATCGACCCTGATAGACTGTCAATAAAAGCAAAAACCAATGAAAAAATGGACGCAGTAGGCCAAGAACTTGCAATAGAAGCTCACGCTGTCGTGCTTTTAAAAAGAGTATAAATAAAATGAACAAATCAGAAATTTGTAATCAGAAAATAAAACAACGAATTTTAAAAGAAGCAGACCCTGATTATAAAAAATTTTCAGCCTCATTAATCCCAAATATTGACAATATACTTGGTGTCAGATTACCAACTTTAAGAAAAATTGCAAAAGAAATCTATAAAAGCGGAGAATGGGAAGAATTTGTCAACAAGCAACAATGTGAATTTATGGAAGAAGTGATGCTTCAGGGAATGATTATCGGACTTATTAAAAAAAATCCTGAAGAAATTCTTGAATATGTCAAAAATTTTGTCCCTAAAATTGATAACTGGGCAGTATGCGACACTTTTTGCAACAGCCTCAAATTTACTAATCAAAATAAAGAGTTAGTATGGGAATTCATACAACCGTATTTTATCTCTGATAAAGAATATGACCTGCGCTTTGGGTATGTAATGCTTTTATCTTATTTTATTGAAGAAAAATATATCGAAAAAATCTTAAAATTAATCGACAATTTTAAAGATGAAAGATATTATTCAAAAATGAGTGTTGCATGGGCTCTTTCAATATGTTATATTAAATTGCCCGAAAAAACTCACAAATACCTAAAAACTTCAAAACTCGATAATTGGACTTTTAATAAAAGTATTCAAAAAATTTGTGAATCTCTAAGGGTTGATAAAGATACTAAAAACATGTTAAAATGTTTGAAAAAAATATAGGCTGGATTGCTTCGGTTAAAGCCTCGCAATGACAATTAACAACAAGTCAGTCTAAAATATAAATCATTCTAAGGGTGATAGCTCAACAGAATCCAGCTTATAAAAAATTATTTAAAAATAAAAAAAGAGTAAGATATGAATATTTTGACCGAAAAAAAACTAGCAGCAGGACTATCAATTTCCTCAAATGCCATAATAATTATTTTAAAACTTATCGCAGGAATTATATCAGGATCAATCAGTATAATTTCAGAAGCAATTCACTCATTGAGCGACTTTTTAGCTTCTGTTTTAACATTTTTTGCAGTGATGAAATCTTCAGAACCAGCAGATGAATGCCACCCGTTCGGACATGGAAAATATGAGGATATGTCAGGATTTATTGAAGGCGGGTTAATTATTTTTGCAGCTTTTTACATTATTTATGAAGCTTGCAGAAAATTATTTTTCGGTGCAAATTCTGAAATGGATACAACTTTAGGCATTTATGTAATGTTATTTGCAGTAGTTGCAAATATCTTAGTCAGCACATATCTTTTTTATGTTGCAAAAAAATCAAATTCAGTATCATTATTTGCTGACGGTGAACATTTGAGAACTGATGTATATTCATCATTAGGCGTTATGGCAGGGTTAATTTTAATAAAAATTACAGGAATACATCTGTTAGATCCTATAATCGCTATTTTTATAGCACTATTTATAGTAAAAGCAGGATATTCGATTTCCAAAGAAACCCTAAACAATTTATTAGATGGCTCACTACCTGCGAAAGATTTAAAAGTTATTGAAAATATAATCGACTCTTATGACAACAGTAAAATTAAAGGATACAAAAACTTAAAAGCAAGACGTTCAGGACCTTCTACAGACATTGAAATCACAATGCTATTCCCAAATGATATGACAATTTATGATTGTCATAACATATGTGATGAGATTGAAGCGTTAATTCAAGAAAAACTTGGAACATCAAATATTACAATTCATTCAGAACCTGAAAATTGTAAACAAAATAAGCATTAATAATTGTAAACATGTACTTTCAAATAAATTGTTTTTTGGTTATGCTTGGCGTGTGTGTATGAAAAGGAGATTTATATCATGCCAAAATTCAATTTAATGTCGTACATTATGCCTCCTGAAGATAAAATGTTTTTTACATACTTTCAGGAAAGTGCGGAAATCTGTTTAAAGACAGCAAAATTATATGATGAGATTATGCATAATCATTTGAATGATGAGTATAAAGAAAAAGCTCTGAAATATAAAAGGAAAGGTAAACTATCATATAAAGCTTGCCTAAAACAGTTAAACAAAAGTTTTATCACCCCGATTGAAAGAGAAGATATTCAAACAATTGCAGTTCAATTAAATAAAATAACTAAAAAAATTGTAAAAGCCTGTCTTAATTTAGATGTGTACAGAGTAAATAACTACACTGACGAAATGAAAGAACAGGCTTTAACTTTGGTACAAGCTACAGAAAAACTCGGAGAAATTATAAAACAATTCAAAAAAGTATCTGATGTTGAAGAAATTACAGAGCTCAATATTGAAATGAAAGAAATTGAATCTCACGGAGATGAAATTCACCGCCGAGCTATGGGCAATTTGTTTTCCGGTCAATATGAAGCTCTTGACGTTATAAAACTAAGAGATATGTACAAAGAAATTGAAAATGCTTTTGATGCTTGTTTCTATGTATCGGATACAATCCTGAATGTAGTATTAAAACAAAGTTAGGTAAGGTAAAAAATGAGTATAACTATTTTACTTTTAATAGCAGTTGTAATAGTTGCGCTTGTATTTGAATTTATCAACGGATTTCATGATTGTGCAAATGCAATTGCAACTGTTGTATCTACAAAAGTTCTTTCCCCAAAACAAGCTGTACTGTTTGGAGCAAGCTTAGAATTTATCGGAGCACTGACAGGAACCCACGTTGCAAAAACTATCGGTTCAGGTATTGTAAATGCAGATTTAATTACTTTAACAGTAATTTTTTGCGCACTTTTGGCCGCTGTAATCTGGAATTTGTTCACATGGCTGCTTGGACTGCCATCAAGTTCTTCACATGCATTGATTGGAGGACTTTTAGGTGCAGCAATCGTAAAAGCTGGGATTAATGTTGTCCATTTCCACACATTGATAGATAAAGTAATAATTCCAATGTTTACATCTCCAATGTTAGGATTTTGCGTAGGATTTACTTTAATGCTTTTAATCGCTTGGATTGTAATTCTTTTAAGAGAAACCCCAAATACAGTCAATAAACAATTCAGAAAATTACAACTCTTATCTTCAGGACTTATGGCACTAAGTCACGGTTCAAATGACGCGCAAAAAACTATGGGTATAATAACTCTTGCTCTCCTAGCGGGAGGTGTTCTTCATAAAAGCCCTACTGGAGATTTTGAAATCCCTATTTACGTAATAATCGCTTGTGCCCTCACAATGGCTGCAGGAACGATGAACGGCGGCTGGAAAATTATCAAAACAATGGGACACAAAATTATAAGACTGAAACCTATCCATGGTTTCGCAGCTGAGACATCTGCTGCAGGATTAATTTTGACTGCATCTCATTTTGGGATTCCACTAAGTACAACTCACGTTATTTCAACAGCAATTATGGGTGTAGGCTCAACTTTTCACGCTCACGCAGTAAAATGGAGAGTTGTAGGGAATATCGTAATCGCTTGGGTATTAACAATTCCTGCTTGTATGATTATTTCATCGATAATTTACTATTTAATATATAAAATTATTTAAAAATACTAAAATAGGTTACATTAAAATGTAACCTATTTTTTTGACTTTATTAGAAAAATCTGCTAGTATAAAAATATCTTTTACTTACCAAAAGATACTAACAGAGGTTTTATGGAATTAAAAGAACTACCTAAATGTCCTGTAGAAACAACATTAAAACTTATTGGGGAAAAATGGAAAATATTGATTATAAGGGATTTATTAAATGGAACCAAGCGTTTTGGGGAATTAAAAAAATCCTGCAGCGGAATCTCTCAAAAAGTACTCACTCACAATTTAAGGCAAATGGAAGATGACGGACTAGTCAAAAGAGAAGTATTTCCACAGATCCCGCCAAGAGTAGAATATACTCTGACAGATGTCGGTTACAGCCTTGCATCCGTTTTAAATGCCATGGCAAGCTGGGGAACTGATTACAAAACTTTCTTGAAACTTTTGGCAAAAAGAAGTTAATATGTTGATATATACTAATTTGCCGTATCGGGTAATATTTTACTAATTTTAATAATGTATAATACTTTACATAAAATAGCAAAAAATATTTTATCATGTATTATATATGTAGGAGAAATTTAAAATGAAACTACTAACTGCTATCCAAAACGTGTTACCACACAAATCAGAAAAAGAAAATTCTCATTTAAGACTTCTATATTCAAATGCGCATCCTGAAACAAGAGAAGAAGTCGTATATCGTAAAAATGGGAAATCGGTTGACAGAATTGTAGAATTTGATTCTATTACAGGATCAAAGATTAAAACAACACATTACGACTATTTCAATGATAAAAAAATTCGTTCAGTCGATGAATATGATAGAAAAACAGGTAGAAAAATCAGAACTATCAACTATGTATTATATAAATCTGTTGATGAATATGATATTAATACCGGGAAAAAAATCAGAACGATTAATTTTAATGTAAAAGATGAAACTAAAATTTCTTCAATTCAAGAATATGATTTAGATACAGGTAAAATTGTTACAATTTCTATTTATAAACGTGATGGAAAAACAATTAGTATCATCAAAAAAATAGATCCGATTACAGAAAAAGTTACAAGTTGGGTAAATAATAAAAATTATGAATACAAACCTGTAGAAAATATTAAAAGTGTGCCAAATTATTACGACAAAATCAAACCAAACCCTGAAAAAAATAAAGAAAATATTGCTCAATTAATTGATAACTTATATTCAAACAAATTAAAATTTGAAAATATATATTAAAAAAAGGAATTATGATACACAACAAATACAAAAAATTAAATAATGGAACCCAAATCCCAATATTAGGACTTGGAGTATACAACAGCGGAGAAGAAACAGCTCAAGCAGTAAAAACCGCTCTTGAATTAGGTTACAGACACATTGATACAGCGAAATTTTACGCAAATGAAACAGACGTCGCTCAAGGGATTAAACAAAGCGGAATTGACAGAAAAGAAATTTTTCTTACAACTAAAATCTGGAATGATGATATGCGTGCTCACAGGCAACACGAAGTCATAGAAGAAAGTCTTAAAAAACTTGATACAGATTACATCGACCTGTTTTTAATCCATTGGCCTGTAAAAGATGTATTTGTTGAAACTTGGAAAATTATGGAAGAATACTACAAAAAAGGAGTATTCAAAGCAATTGGGGTAAGCAATTTTCACCCTCAACATATGGAAGAACTTTTAAAATCAGCAGAAATTATCCCTGCAGTAAACCAAATAGAAGTTCATCCATATCTTACTCAAAATGACTTAATCAAATACAATCAGGATAAAGGTATTGAAATTGAATGCTGGAGTCCTATTGCGAGAGGAAAAGTTTTTAAAGACGAATTTTTAAAATCTTTAGCTGACAAATATTCTAAAACAATTTCACAAATTGTTCTAAGATGGGAAGTCCAAAGAGGTTTGATTGTACTCCCAAAATCTGTACATGAAGCAAGACTTAAAGAAAATGCTGATATATTTGATTTTACATTAACAGATGAAGATATGAAAGCAATTTCAAATCTTAACAGAAATGAAAGAGTTAATGAAGAATCAAATCCTGATACATTTACATTTTAAACATTCTATTTGACAAAAGTTTCGTCATCTTCTTCCATAGCTTCATGGACAAATCTTGCAGGATCATCAATGATATACTGCAAATCTTCAGGTGCTTTGATATAACTGTAATCATATTTTTCTGATTTATATGTAAAAGACACCATTCCATAATCAAGAATTCTACCCATTGTAGTTTGGTAAATGTCTAACATATCGAGTTTTTTTAAAGGAATATCTATTTCTTCAGGGTTTAAAACTCCTATTTTAATATGAGCATATTTAGTTGTAATAATAATTTTATCAGAATTAAATCTCAAAATAGGATACACAATAGGTAATAACAGTAAAAATACTATCACCCAGCTAAAAAAACTGTGAGTATTTAAAAATATTGCCCAAAAATAAACAAAGAATACAGGAGTCATAACAATAGGCCAAAAAAGAGCCATCCAATGTTTTTTTATGTCATATAACACAAGTTCTTCTGAGTTATCATCAGGTAAAGTGTATTCTTCTTTTTTATTTTTATTTTCATCCAAATTAACAGATACCTGATGTTCAGGTCTTTCAATAAAAACTTCTTTATCAGGCTCTTGATTGAAGCTATCTTTTTTCAAATCAATACCGCAATATCTGCAAAAATTATCATAATCTTTAATTTGTTTACCACAATTTGGACAAAACATATTCTGCTCCTTTGTGAGCCAATTTTAACATATGAATTGACTTTAGTCAATTAAGGATATATGATTAATCAAAGAGGATTTAAGATGAATAAGGAAGAATTATTAAAACTTTATAACGAGGATTTAGATACACTTTTACAAACAGCATCAAAATATATTAAACAAGACATAGAATTTTGTTCACTAATTAACGCAAGAAACGGGAAATGTTCGCAAAACTGCAAATATTGTGCACAAAGTTCTCATTACTGCACAAATATAGAATCTTATCCTCTCGTTCCTTTAGAAGAAGTAAAAAAAGTTGCACTCGAAGCAAAAGCTCATAAAGCATCAAGATTTGCAATTGTAACATCTGGCAAAACTCCGGATGAAAGCGATTTTGATACTATTTTAAAAATGATTGAAGAAGTTAACAAAATTGACGGACTAAAAAGTTGTGCTTCGATTGGGATTTTAAATGAAGAACAAGCAAAAAAATTATCTGAAATAGGACTAAAAAGATTTCACCACAATATCAATACATCAAGATCATACTACCCAAGCGTTTGTACAACTCACAGCTTTGATGACAGATTAAATACCTGTAAATTAGTAAAAAAATACGGGATGGAATTATGCTGTGGTGTAATTTTAGGTATGGGAGAAAGCGTAGAACAAAGAATTGAAATGGCTCTTGAACTTGCTGAAATTCAACCGGATTCAATTCCTATTAATATTTTAATGCCAATCCCTGAAACACCTTTTGAAAATTATCTTGATAAAATTGACGAGGAAAATGTATTAAGAACTTTAGCAATTTTCAAAATTGCAAACCCGAATTCAATCCTACGTTTTTGCGGTGGCAGAATGAGATTATCCGAAGCAAATCAACGCAAAGCCCTAAACAGCTGTGTTGAAGGAATTATGGTAGGTAATTATCTTACAACTGTAGGCAAAGCCCCTGAAGAAGATATTAAAACCGTTAAAGAACTCGGTAAAAATATTAAAATGTAACAATAATTTAATAATATCTAAAGTTTTTTTACCTTTCTGACGTATTAATAACAAGTAAGAAAGGTTAATGTTTTTATGAGCGATGAAAAAAATATTCAAGGAATAGGCCCATTAAGACCAAATTCAATAAAATTGCCTGAATTTAATTTAAAACCTCCGACATTTAAACCTATTTTTGATTTCAAAAAACCAATTGAAACACCATTAGAATCAAATAAAAAAAGTATTAGTCAAGAACTTCATGCCAATTGGACAAAAGTTTTTCCGCGTCTTTCGCAAGAATTTTTTGATGAACTTACAGCTATGGCAGAAAGAATTAATTGCAATCCAGAAGATCTTGCTGCAATAATGTTTAAAGAATCAAGATTTGATCCTGCCGCAAAAGGAGCAGGTGTATATGGATTAATACAAATGAATCCAACAGCATTAAAAGAAGCTATTGCTCATGCACATAAAAATGGTCATAAATTAAAAGATATAAAAATAGAAGAATACAAAAAACTGCCTCGTGAAAAACAAATTAAATATTCCGAAGCGTATATTCAATTTAGAATTGATGAAAAAAATTTAACAGGTAAAAAATTAAGCGGTGGACAATTATGGACTTTAATTAAAAGACCTGCGAGCATTAACAATAAAAAATTTGTCAATAAATTACAAAAAATAATAGATAATGCCAAAAATCTACCACTTCATTATGATACACCATACAGCATTAAACATGGTAAATAATTATTTTAAATTCTGTATAATTTCATCTACATGCCCGTTCACTTTTACTTTTCTCCATTCTTGAATAATATTACCATTTTCATCAAGAATAAATGTTGAACGTTCAATACCCATATATTTTTTACCATACATAGATTTTTCTTTCCAAACATTAAAAGCTTCAGATAATATATGTTCAGTATCTGACAGTAATAGGAAATTCAAATCCTGTTTTTCTTTAAACTTTTTATGACTTTTAATATCATTTGGACTCACTCCAATTACAGTTGCAATTGGAGTAATTCTGTTCATATTATCTCTAAAATCGCAAGCTTCTTGAGTGCAGCCTGACGTGTTATCTTTAGGATAAAAATATAAAACTACTTTTTGCCCTTTAAAATCAGCTAAAGTATATTCATTCTCATTTCCGTCTTTATCAAGACCTTGTAATTTTATCTCCGAATAATTCATTGTTACCTTCTTTCATTAAATTTTTTCTCTCAAATTTATCTGCCAAAAATGTTGAAATTATAGGGATTGCAATATAATAAATCCCTCCTAAAATTAACGCAGGTTTTACAACTTTTATTCCCTCAATGTACTTATCCAATTTGGGTGAATTTTTATTTACTTCAGAAAATTTCTTAATAAATTTTTCAGTCGGTTTTTCAAGTAAATTATTTAAAGCATACCCGCCTGCAATACACAAACCTGTAGAAATTCCGGCATTATACATCAAAGCTTTTTTCCTTTTTTCTTCAATCCCCTTACTTTTAGCAGTCTGGTGAATAAAAGCACCAGTTGCAAGTACATCCGTCAAAGAAATTATATGTTGTTCAAAATTTGTATTATGGAATTTTTCAGCCATTTTTTGAACAGATTTTGTATCAATTATTTTCCCGAAACGTTTTGATAAACTCTCTACTCCGCTATTATACAAACCAGTAAAAGATACTTGTTTGTTTGCTTTTTTCTCATCTTTTTTACGGAAAATTTTTGACATAACAGGCGGAATCAATGCACAAGTCATAATAGATTTTGGTACAGCAATTACAAAGCCCAAACCTAATTTGAATAATTGAGTTGCAAAACTATAACGTTTTGATTTTGCAAGATTTTTTTCTCCTGCCTTTAATGCATTAATAGTTGATTTTTTTAAATACTTCCCTGGATTTTTATCAATTTTTTTAATCGCCTTCGATACAGGCAAAGAAGCTCCAAGCATTAACAAATATCCTACAGCACTTGATGCTAAAGATTTCGCACAAGCATATTTTTTATTTTCTTTGTCAGTATCAGGCGTTCCCATAATTACAAGCGGACGAGCAACAGTGGACAATGCTAAAGATGCAGATGCTACAAATAATGAGCCGTTATCTGCTGCAAATTCCAATCCCTTTTTTAATATTTTGCTATTGTAAATCGCTTGTACTTTCATCTCAATTCATTATACAATGCTCATAATGAAAATCACAGAATTTATAAAAAAAGAATTACAAGGCTGGAAAAACTTTGAAATAATAGGACTGTTTATAGTTTTTTCAATAATTCTTATCAATGCAGTAATCCTAAAAGATAACCCTGCGGCAATAATAAATGCAATATGTGGAATTTTATACACAATTATTGCAGGCAAGGGCAAAATTTCCTGTTACTTTTTCGGCCTTTTAGGCTCAAGTTGTTATATATTCCTCTCATTTAAAAATGCACTATGGGGAAATATGTTACTTTACCTGTGCTATTATATCCCAATGCAAATTTTAGGAATTTTTAAATGGAAACAACATCTAAAAAAAGAATCGAAAGAAATTGTAAAAATAAAACTTAATATCAAAGAACAAATAATAATAAGTATAATCGGACTTATAGGCTGCATAATCACAATTTTTATTTTACATCACTTCAATGACAAAAGCCCGATAATTGACGGTATTACAACATTTTTATCAATACTCGGAATGTATTTGACAGTAAGACGAGCAATAGAACAATGGCTTGTATGGATGATAGTAAATGGATTATCTTTTATAATGTGGTTGGATTTGGTAATATTTTCAAGCATAAAAGCATATTCTACAGTTTTAATGTGGGGAGTATATTTTATACTTGCAATTTATTTTTATACAGAATGGAAAAAAGAAATAAAAATAACTTAAATTTAAAAAATTTTTCTTATTCTTTGTAATAACTTATATAAAAAACAAAATATCATTATCAAAAATTTATTTTGAATATTGCAATCTTGTCAAATTATTATTTTTTATTACAATTTAAATTTCATTGATTTTATTTATGGTAAAATAATTACAAAGAATTGCAATTTGTTATATTTGAATTTTAAATGTAAGAAGTAATTTAATCTAAATAAATTTTACATTTATAGAATCAAAAGAGAGCATAATAAATTTTAATTCAATTTCCTAAATTTCTTTTATGTAAAAGGTGTAACGAGGATTATATAATGTCTAAAATATCAATAATTGTTCCAATATACGGGGTTGAAAAATATCTAAGGGAATGTCTTGATAGTATTTTAAACCAAAGTCTGAAAGATATTGAAATAATTCTTATTGATGACGGAGGAAAGGATAATTGCCCCAAAATTATTGATGAATATGCAAATAAAGATTCTCGAATTATAGCAGTTCATAAAAATAACGGCGGATATGGACAAACTTGTAATGTTGGTCTTGAAAAAGCAACAGGAGAATATGTTGCAATTGTAGAACCTGATGATTATATTGATTCAAAAATGTATGAAGATCTATATAATATTGCTAAAGAATACAATTCAGATATCGTAAAATCTTGTTTTTATGACAACTTGCAAACAGCACATAAACATTCTTGTACCAAAGCAAAATGGAATTATTTTATCCCTGAGGATAAATCGTTTACAATAAAAGAATATCCTTATTTTTTATATTATCACCCGAGTATATGGAGCTGTATTTATAAACGAGAATTTTTAAACAAAAATAATATTAAATTCATTGAAGCCCCTGGGGCAGGATGGACAGATAATCCTTTCCAGGTTCAGACAATGTGCCTTGCTCAAAGAATTAATTATACATCAAATGCTTATTATTATTGGAGAAGATTAAATAAAAACCATTCTGATGATCTTAAAGATTGGACTTTGCCTTTTAAACGAAGTAATGAAATTCATTCTTGGCTAAAAGAAAATAATTTTGCCGATAAAAACTGTTTAGCTTGTCTATATATGAGAGAATTATCATATATTAAAATAGTCTTGAATAAAAAATATACTAAAAATGAAATTAAAGAAGTTATCGAACAAATCAATAAAATGGCTTCAGATATTGATTTAAAAATAATATCAGATTGTCCGTTTATGCAAAAAAATAAGAAAAAAGATCTAATTGAAATTAAAACAAATTTTAATAAATTCTATAATAGATTTAAATTTAAAAATTTAAGAAAAAATTTGTTTAGCATAAGATGGAATAAAGCTGAAAAAAGTATAAAATTATTCGGATATTATTGGAGGTTTGATGAGTAAAAAAATCTCAATTGTATTACCGACATATAATGGGGAACTTTTTTTAGCTAAATCAATAGATTCTGTTTTAAATCAAACATATAAAAATATTGAATTAATAATTGTTGATGACTGCTCTACAGATTCTACACCAGAGATATTAAATTCTTACCTGAAAAAAGATCCGAGAATAAAAGTAATAAGAAACGAAAAAAATAAAAAATTACCTGCCTCCTTAAATGTCGGATTTTCTAATGCTAGCGGAGATTATTATACCTGGACATCAGATGACAATGAATATTACCCTGAAGCATTAGAAAAAATGATTAATTTCCTTGAAAATAATTCAGAATATGGTATGGTCTATGCAATTTGTGATTTAAACCAAAAAGCGACCTGCGGAACATCTGTATGGGGAGAAATGCCGGCAACTCCAGAAAATTTATTAAATTTTAGTACCTGTGGAGCTTGTTTTTTGTATAGAAAAGAAGTTGCTCAAAATATAGGAAAATATGATGAAACAAAATTCCTTGCAGAAGATCACGATTATTGGCTAAGAATAAGGTTGAAATATAAAATAGCCAATATAACTGAGCATTTGTATTTATATAGATTACATCAAAAAAGCTTAACAAAAAAATACCAGCACAAAGCCAGACTTATTGGTATAAATTTAGCAATACATTATGCACCAATGTATTTACAAACTTTCCCTGAAACAAAAAATTATATTTCTACAATATTAGAAAAAGATAAAATATTAATAAATAAAATAGAAAATCCGAATGAAAAATTATTAAAATTCTTCTCAAAAAAAGAAATATACAAATTTGAAAAGAAATTCTATATACTTGATCCTGATATTTATTATTTAAAAAACATTACAAAATTAGGATTTATTTATATATTTAAAGCACTTAAATTATATATCAAGTATAATTTAAATAATTTAATAACATGGAGTTATAAACAATGAAAAAAAATATATTAGTAGTATTTGGAACACGTCCGGAAGTTATTAAACTGGCTCCGGTAATATTAGAATTACAACGTCATGAAGAATACAATGTTATAATCTGCAACACTGAGCAACAAAAAGAACTTTCTAATCAGACATTAGAATATTTTGGTTTGAAAGCAGACATAAACTTAGATTGTATGCGTCCAAATCAATCTTTATCAGAAGTACAAGCAAGAATTTTAACAAGTCTTGATAATATTTTTAAAGAAAATAATATCGATGCAACAGTTGTTCAAGGTGACACAATGACTGTATTGACTGCAGCACTTGTAAGTTTTTATCATAAAGTTCCAATATTCCATGTAGAAGCAGGATTACGATCTTATGATATATATGAACCTTTCCCTGAAGAAGTTATGCGTCAAATGACATCAAGAGTTGCAAGGTTACATTTCGCTCCGACAGAAAAAAATAAGCAAGCTTTACTTAAAGAAGGAATTGACGAAAATAAAATAGCTGTAATTGGAAATACTGTCATTGATGCATTATTTTGTTTGTCAGACGAAATTATTGAAAAATCAGCAAATTTCTTTAAAGAAAAAAATATTCCGATTGATGACAAATTAGTATTAATTACAGCTCATAGAAGAGAAAATCATGGTGAAAGATTGGACAGAATAATACAGGCAATTTACGATTTAGCTGTAAAATATACTGACCATACTTTTGTAATTCCTGTTCATCCAAATCCAAATGTAAAAGATAAAATACACGCTAAATTAAATAATTTACCAAATATTCACTTATTAACACCTTTAGATTATCCTTATTTGGTTTATTTACAAAAACACGCTAAATTAATCCTTACAGATTCCGGAGGAATTCAAGAAGAAGCACCTACATTCGGCTGTCCTACATTTGTTATGCGATATGAAACAGAAAGACAAGAAGGTATTGAAGCAGGAGTATCTATACTTGTCGGAGCAGATTATGATAAAATAATCAATCTAAGTGAAAATATTCTATCACAAGACAAATCAAAAACTCGTTTGAATGTTCAAAACCCTTATGGAGATGGTAAATCTGCACAAAAATTTGAACAAATTGTAAAACAGTTTTTTAAAATTTAATATATTAAAGAAAGGTTTAAAATGAACGAAAAATTAGCAAAATTATTAACTTGCATAATTCCTAATAAACAAAAAAGGAGATTCATAAGAAACTGTCTAGTAGGTAAAAGTAGTATATTACCAATCCCGGAAACAACAGTATATGCTAATTGTCATAAAAGAAGAGCATATGGCTCCAGAAATGTCGCAATTTTAACTAATAAATTGTTGGATTGGGAAACAAAAGAACCAAGCTTTGGCGGTGGAGAAAGATATGCATTAAATATTGCTCTATTATTAAAACAATTTGGATTTGACGTTCATTTTTATCAAATGGCTAAAACTGAATTTGAGGGAGAATATTATGGTTTCCCTGTAAAGACTATTCCTTTACAAGATGATTATAGCGAATTTTCTTATAAAGTATGTGATATTTTTTATGAATTATCAAAAAACTATGATCACGTATATTACAACACACCTGAAATGTGTTCAGGAAAAATGAGAAATGATGCTATAATGACATGTCATGGTATCTGGTTTGATCATAATAATTATTTAGGAATAAAATTCCGTCATTTAAAATGGTTTGAACATATATATAAAACTTTTGCACAACCAAAAAGGATTGTGAGTGTTGATACAAATTCAATCAATACAATAAGAACCTTTTATCCTAATTTAACAAGTAATATGACTTTTATTCCAAATTTTGTTGATAGAAATATTTTTAAACCAAACAATTTATCCAGACAAAATTCAAAATTAAAAATATTATTTCCACGCAGAAGTCAAATAAACAGAGGCAGCAGAATTTTAGAAGATATTTTAGCAAATATCCCTTATGATGTTGATATATATTGGGTTGGAGAAGGCGATGCACAAGATACAAAAATAATTAAAGACTTAGCACAAAAAGACAAAAGATTACATTATCAATCAGTAACATTTGATGAGATGCCAAATTGGTATCAAAATTGTGATATTACAGTTATTCCTACAATAGCTTGTGAAGGAACAAGCCTATCCGCAATTGAAGCTTTAGCTTGCGGATGCGCAGTAGTTTCTACAAATATTGGAGGCTTATCAAATATTGTTCTTGACGGATATAATGGAATTTTATGCGATCCTAATCCTGAAAATATTGCAGATGCAATAAATAAACTTATTGAAAATAAAGAATTAAGAGAATCTTTCCAAGCAAAAGCTGTTGAGAGTTCCGAATATTTTTCACTTGAAAATTGGAAAAGAAAATGGGTAAAAGTATTTTTAGAAGAGGATTGGATATCAGGTCAACAAGCTTATGAACAAGGCTATATTAAAGAAAATGAAATAAAAAAATATGAGCCTAAACAAATGGTTATCCTAACAAGAAATGCTGTACATGGCGGAGTTGAATCTTTGATAAAACAAGAAATAAAATATTTAAATGCCGATGTTGTAGTATGCGGAGGCTTAAATAATAAAGCAACAACACCTTTTAGCTATACCAGAGCTGATGATAAAGTAACCCTTTTACATAAATTAGCAAATTATTCGGAAATTTTATATCATTGGATTCCTAATTACGCATTAGAGGCAGTGGAAGAAAGTAAACTTACTTCTATCGAATTTGTTCATCGTGATGATGTAAATAATTGTGATAAAGTTATTGCAGACGGTTACGTAACACATTCAAAATTTTTGGCTGAATATGTAGAAAAACAAACTCATAAAAAATGTGTTGTCGTACCTCATGCAATTGATACTACAATTTTTGTTCCATCACAGGAATTAGGGAATTATATCGGCGGTGTCACAACATATTGGACAGGTAAAGGAATTGATTTATTTATAAGAGCTTGGGCACAAATTAAAAATAATTTCCCTGACATCAAAGCACGTTTTTACGGACAAGGTAATGACTTGGAAATATTTAAATCATTATCAAAAGAATTAAATGCAGAAGTTGAATTTTTACCAGCGACAACAGAAGTTTATAAAGTATTAAAAGATTATAAATGTATTGTATCTCCATCAAGAATAGAAGGCATGCCTGTTTCTATACTGGAAGCATTAGCTATGAATATTCCTGTTGTTGCTTCTGACTTAAGCGGGATGGTAGAATTCAAAAAAGAAGCAGAAATCAAAGGTTATAAAGATATAATGTATTTAGTACATCAAGAAGATGTAGAAGATTTAGCAAAAACTATAACTGAAGTATTAAAAAATAAATCTGAAAGAAATACCCGAGAATATATCGAAAAATATTTTAGTCCGGAAACTCATTGCAAAATTATTAGAGAAACTTTTGATAAATTAAAAAACAAGGAGAATTTATAATGACCATTTCTAACGGAAATTCTTCAAAAAAGATTAAACGTTTATTCATAACAACAGGTTTAATTTCTTTGATTAATGCTGAAGCAATAATTAAAAATCTAGATAACACAAATGCAGAAAATTATTTAATCATTTGTACAAGCATTTATAAAAAAGAATTTGAAGATTTTAACAAACGTTTAATATTACCTGAATATTTTAATTCCGTTGACTTTTGTTATGAATATGATGGAACTATATCTTTAAATAATATTGATACACCTGAATATATAAAAGAATTTGACGAAATATATACAACTGCACAATATCATTACAAAAATATATTTAAACATACAAAAATATATTTAATAGAAGAAGGTATATCAAGTTATTTTGATATGGATAATATTAATTACGACAATGTACAAAATATTTATTTATCTGAATATCTTGGGAAAATAAAATATCAAAATATTGATCGGGAATCAAAAGTTAAATTATTAAATAAAGATGATATCAAATTTGTAATTGAACAAATTAGACAAAAAAATAATATTAATGTTTCACACCTAAAACAAGATAACCAAGTTTTGATGTTATCTCAATATATTTATAATCAAATCATGTCAAATGAAGACGTTGTTGATTTTTATAAAAGTTATATAGATATTCTTCTTGAAAGTGGTTATAATGTTTTATTTAAATCACATCCTAGATTTTCTGATAAAACAATAAATACTCTTAAAGAAATATATAAATCAGATAACAGATTCCAAATTTTTCCGGAAGATATAAAATATCCTGTAGAGTTATTAATCCCTGATTTGGACCTAAAAGCAATAGTTACTTCTATGTCAGGAGGAGCTTTTAACTGTGCACATTTATACAATATTCCTTGTTATGGTTTTGGTGCAAAGCTTATGAATCATCCATCAGAATATATAATGAAATATAAAAATATATTTTTAAATTATTTACCTCATATTAGTGAATTTATAACTGATTATCGATGGAAAAAAATTAATGCACAATTAGGGTTGGATAAAGTTCCAAAATTTACTCAAATTCGACTGGAAACAACTAACAATTGCGGATATCACTGTTTTATGTGTCCAAGAGCAAAAATGACCAGACCGATTGGCAAAATGTCAATAGAAGATTTGAAATTAGTTTTGGATAAATTAGATTTTATCAAATATGAACTAGACTTTCATATGCATGGATATGGTGAAGCATTTATATGCGACGATTTACCAGAAAGATGTAAAATTGTTACTTCTAAAAAACCAAATTTTACACCGTTAATTTATACAACACTTGGCTATAAAAAAGATAAAGAATGGATAGAATCTTTATTTGCAAACGGGTTAGGCAAAGTTGTAGTAAGCTTATACGGATATGACAAAAAAACATATCAAGCAGTACATGGAGTTGACAGATTCGAAATTGTAAAAGAAAATTTAGAATTTATCGCAAACTTAAGAGATAAATATGGTTTTAAACTTAGTGTATGTCTTGATGATTTTAAAGATAAATATCCTTTACCTAAGTTTTATTCAAAACATAAGTTATATAAATTAAAACAAAAATTTATTAAATATCTTCATTCTTTGAATATTTATGATATATCAGGCCAAATTTTACATAATTTTGGAGATGGCTTTGATGATTTATCTACAATTAAAAAAACAGTACCTTGCTCTATATGCTGGGGCAATAGGCGACAACATTTATCAATATCTTGGGATCTAAATATTCATCCTTGTGCCTATGATTATGATTGTACAGTTATTTGGGGTAACTTAAGACACAGTTCATTAGAAGAAATTTATAAATCAAAAGCTCATTTAGATTTTATAAAATCATTGTTACACTTAAATAATTCTGAATACAAACAACCTGCGATTTGTTCAACATCAAGTTGTTTCCCAAATGAAACAAATCACGAAAAAGAATATAATATAATTGCTAAATATTGGAGAATATAAAATGACAAACTACATTGAAGAATACAAAAATTTACATAAAAATCTTGCAAGTTTCGGCTCCGGCGCTTGTATGTACATTGAAGAAGTATCTTTAATTATTGAAGAACTAAAACCTAAAGTAGTACTAGATTATGGCTGCGGAAAAGCAAATTTAATTAAGGAATTATCATCAAGATTTCCCAATACACAATTTTATGGCTATGATCCTGCAATTCCGGGCAGAGATGTTCTACCGGTAAAAAGTGCTGATCTTGTAATTAATACAGATGTATTGGAACACATCCCAGAAGAACAATTACCATCAATTATTGAAGAAATTTCAAACATATCACAAAATGCATTTTTTGGCCTGCACCATGCAAAAGCTTATACAATTTTACCAAATGGAGAAAATGCACATTGTACAGTTAAACCTCCGATTTGGTATTACAATTTATTTTTGAAATATTTCAAAACACCTTACCCGCTTCAAGGCAGATTGCCTGAATTATCAGCAATGATAACATTTCCGCCAACTATTGATTTTCTAAGAAAATATGATTTAATGTTAAAACCAAATATTGAAGAAATTGTAATTGATATCTTAAAAAAACAACAAAAACCATCTAAAATTTTTTCAATAGTTAATGAATACAAAGGAAATAAAAAACATAAAATAATAAATATTTTAGGATTAACAATAAAATTTAAAGTAAAAAATAAAAAAATCAACACAAAATAGGAATATTTTTAATGAACTTATTGAAAAAAATATTTTCGATATCAAATGAAAAACACCACTGGGTATGGTGTATTTTGAGTGTAAAATTTAAATTTAAAAATAACCATATTGAAGAACCTTATTTAGCAAATGGAAATAAAATAATTATTCATAAACTTGATGGAAGTATTGAATATCCTTTATCATATAAAGGGATACAAATTGATTGGGCAGGTAAAAACTCAATAGTTGAACTATGGGAACCAATAAATATTCATAATTCTTCATTTATACTAGGAAATGATTGTAATATCTCAATAAAATCTTCAAAATTACTTATTACAAATTTAGTAATTAGTATGCCATATTCAAATAGTTTTAGAGTTTCTATTGGAGAAAATTTTTCAGTTAATCAAATGCTTATGCAAATACATAGAACCCATAATTTAAGTATAAATATTGGGGATGATTGTATGTTTAGTTCTGGAATTTTTATAATGCCTTATGATGCACATACAGTATATGATATTAGAACAAACGAGATTGTTAATAAACATAAAAAAGGAATAAATATAGGCAATCATGTTTGGTTATGTCAAAACACATCAATACTAAAAGATGTAAATATTCCTTCTAATACTGTAGTTGCTTATGGAAGTGTTGTTACTAAATCTTTAACAGATGAAAATGTAATTATTGCTGGCAATCCTGCAAAGATTGTAAAAAAGAATGTAAATTGGTCAAGAGATTGGATTGAAAAATATGAACAAAATATTTTAAATAATGAGGATTATACAAATATATCAGGAGTAAAAAGTGAATAATACTTGGAAAGAAAATTATGAATATGGTTTTGAACAACGTTTGTTAAAAATGCTTGGTATAATAAATTTGCAACAAAATCTTTCAATTGTTGATGTCGGTTGTGGAAAACAAGACTTACTAAAATTAATAACGCAATTATATCCTGTAGAAATTGTAAATACAGTAAAATATACTGGCATTGATTTATATAAACACTGTAATTCAACAATAGTTAAAGATTTTAATAAACATGAAAAAATTGAACAAAAAGCAAATATTTACTTTTGCTCTGGTATATTTGAATATATATATGATTTGCCTTTTTTCATTGAAAATATATCTCAAAATGCTGACGTAATCATTGGAAGTTATCATTTTAAAGAATTACAACAATTTAAACATGAATATTGGGTTAATTTTTATAATAAAAAAACTTTCCTTTCACTTTTTAAAAAGTACAATTTTATTCTTAAATCCATATTTTTAACAAACGCAACTGAAGCAATTTTTGTTTTATACAAAAAAGACGCCGAGAAATATATTAATGATGATTACTTACAACAAATGAAACTTTTAACAAATAAATTAGAAAAACAAATAGTAAGCACGCCAACAGTCTCACCATTTGCAATAATATACAATAAACAAGAATTTTATTTTATAGGAATAAAAGATGGTCAAAATAAATTTTATCATTATAGACTAGATAGAATGAAAAATGTAAAAGAACTAAACGAAAAAATAAATATTAAAAAGACAAAATCTCAGATTAAAGATTTTGCAGAGTCTACAGTTGAAATGTTTGGTGGTAAAAAAGAAGAAATTGAAGCAATTTGTAATAAAATGCTTTTAAATGCAATATTTGATATTTTCGGAAAAAATGTTACTATTGAGAGAATACTAGGGAATGATAAGGATTTTAAATTAATAGTAGATTCGAATCCAATCGGATTTAAAATGTGGGCTATGAGAAATATTGACATGGTCGAAGTTGTTAGGCCAGAAACTCTAAGAAATGAAATGAGAGAAGTTGTTCAAAAAGCAATAGAAAAATATAAAATATAATTAATTTACAATA
>CAJMDF010000007.1 GCA_905212085.1 uncultured Clostridium sp. | reverse complement strand
GAGCTGTATATGAAAAGATTTCAGGTAGAACATACACAAAAATCTTGCAAATTATGCGATAATTGTGTTGATTTATCTACGCATGCAGTTGTCGGGGGGGGGGCAATTTAAAGCTCTCTACACAAGGTTTTAGCGGGGTTGAAAAAAGAACTAAAAAATGTTATATTAGTGATATGTTACATCACTATAGAAATAAAAAAGCATTTACATTAGCAGAGGTATTAATAACATTAGGCATAATTGGAGTTGTTGTTGCAATGACAATGCCTACATTGATAGCAAATCATCGTGAAAAAGAATCAGTTGTTCGTTTAAAAAAGGCATATTCAACATTATCAAATGCTTATATAGGAGTTTTGAATGATTATGGAGATCCAACAAATTGGGATGTTGAGAGCTGGGATGATGTTATTATTATGTTTTCTAAATATATTAGTAACGTAAAGATTTGTGATGAGAAAGCAAAGGGTTGTTTTAGTAGTGTAAGAAGAAAAGATTTAGTGAACAACGATGTAGATACTATGGGGTCTACATCTTCAGGTGCTGGCTCAGCTTTAATTATGAGTGACGGTATTGTCGCTGGTGTGGGAGCTCAAACCTCTTTTGCTAATGCATTATCATGCGATCGACTTAATTACTGTTTTCATTTTGCAGTTGATATAAATGGAGATAAAGGCCCAAATCGTTGGGGAGTAGATACTTTTACTTTCCATGTTACAAAGGATCGTGTTGTCCCCCGTGGGGCAAAAGAAACTCATGGAAGTCGTGAGATGTGTGATCCTACTTCATCTGAGTCTGGTGCTGGTTGGTGGAATGGTTCTGGTTGCGGAGCTTGGGTAATTCAAATGGAAAATTTAGATTATCTTAAATGCGTCAATGGTAATCAAAAATATTGTAGTCAAAAGTATTATTTTCAATAAATTTTATTTTTATCTTAATATTTTTAAACATAAAATTTGCAATTTTAATATGTTGGACGTACTATGAAAAAAGCACGTGTGAGCGGTGTTGCTTTATTTGTGCAAAAGAGTGTAATAAATACAATATATAATGGAATATGTTATGGCTTTAAACTTTCAAGAACTAGTTTTTAATTTACAAAAATTTTGGTCAGATTACGGTTGTATAATTCAACAGCCTTATGATATTGAAAAAGGTGCATCTACAATGAATCCTGCAACTTTTTTGCGTTCATTGGGTCCTGAACCTTGGAATACTGCAATGATTGAACCTTGCAGAAGACCTACAGATGCAAGATATGGTGAAAATCCAAACAGACTTGGTCATTATTATCAATTTCAAGTTATCTTAAAACCATCTCCTGATAATGCTCAAGAACTTTATTTAAAAAGTTTAGAAGCTATGGGAATTGATTTAAAAGAACATGATGTAAGATTTGTAGAAGATAACTGGGAATCTCCGACTTTAGGTGCTGCAGGTGTAGGCTGGGAAGTTTGGCTTGACGGTATGGAAATTACTCAGTTTACATATTTCCAACAAGTAGGCGGGGTAGAAGTTAAACCTGTTGCTTTGGAATTAACTTATGGTTTGGAAAGAATTGCAATGTATTTGCAAAACAAGGAATCCGTATATGATATTATGTGGAATGATACGCTTAAATATGGCGAAATTTTCTTGCAAAATGAAATAGAACAATCAAAATATAATTTTGAAGTTAGCGATGCAAAAGCTTTGTTTACAATGTTTGATTTGTATCAAAAAGAAGTTGATAATTGTATTAATGCAAAATTAGTTTTGCCTGCTTACGATTACGTTTTAAAATGTTCTCATACATTTAACCTTTTGGATGCAAGAGGGGTAATCAGTAAAGACGAAAGAATCAATTTTATCAACAGAGTAAGGACAATGGCTTCTGCTGTTGCAAGATTATACGTAGCGCAAAGAGAAGAAATGGGATTCCCTCTTTGTAAATAATATAAGGAAAATAGATGGCAGAAAAATTTCACCGTGCGACATTTACTCGCAATTTTTTAAAAACTATTACAAGGATTAAAAATCCGGATGAGATGTTAGCTGAGGCAAAGGCTGAAGGGTTAGAAAAAACTCTTGGAGTTTTTGATTTAATTATTTTAGGTGTGGGAGCAATTATCGGATCAGGAATTTTTGCAGTTGTAGGTATTGCTGCTGCAGGAAGTGCTGATGGCTCTGCATTAGGTGCAGGACCTGCTCTTGTGGTTTCAATGATTATTGCAGCCATAGCTTGTATATTTTCAGCACTTTGTTATTCTGAATTTGCAACAATGATACCTGTCGCAGGCGGAGCTTATACTTATACATTCGCGACATTAGGAGAGTTTGCTGCTTGGATGGTAGGTTGGGTATTAATGCTTGAGTATGCTATCGGTTTTATCGCTGTTGCTTGTGCTTGGTCTAATCACTTTGTTCAATTTTTAAGCGGATTTGAAAAAGTTTTACCGGCATGGCTTGCTCATCCTCCTGTATATTTAGTAAATGATGCTTTTAGTGCTGCTAAAATTGCTGCAACAGATGCATCTGTTCATATCCCGACATTATTTGGATTACCACTTTGTATAAATTTACCTGCTATTGTGATAGTTCTTTTAATTACAATGATTTTGGTTAAAGGGACAAAAGATTCTACAAAAATGGCAGGAATTATGGTATTTATAAAACTTGCAGTAATAGCGTTATTTGTTGTTGCAGGTGCATTTTTCGTAAAGCCTGAAAATTGGACACCTTTTGCTCCAAATGGTGCTGCAGGTATTTTTGCCGGCGCATTTTTAATATTCTTTGCATATATTGGATTTGATGCTCTTGCAACTGCTGCAGAAGAATGTAAAAATCCTCAAAAAGATTTGCCAATCGGGATTATTGGATCTTTAATAATTACAACAATTGTATATGTTTCCGTAGCATTAGTTTTAACAGGTTTGCAGGATACAAGTGTTGCAGTTCCTATTGGATTTTTGAAAGCTCCTATGGCATATTGTATGTCTTTGTTCAATATGAATTGGGCAGCAGGTTTAATTTCAATAGGTTCTTTAGCAGGATTGACATCTGTATTATTAGTATTAGAAATGGCTGCTACAAGAATTTTATATGCAATGAGCAGAGATCATTTTATTTCTCAAAGATTCCAAAAGTTACATCCAAAATTCCACACTCCGGCACTTTTGACTTGGACTGTAGGTATCTTAGCGGTTGTTGGAATTTTGACTTTAAATCTTGATGTAGCAGCAGAATTATGTAATTACGGGACATTTACATCATTTATAATTGTATGTGTTGCGGTATTGATATTACGTAAGACTGACCCTGATAGACCTAGACCTTTTAAGGTTCCATTTTCACCTGTTACACCTGCATTAGGAATTATTTGCTGCGGCGGACTTATGATTTATAAATCTATGCAGCCATCTGGATCGGCATTATTATTCCCTGTTTGGTTAGGTGTAGGTGCTATAATTTATTTATTATATGGATTTGTCAAAAACAGACAAAATGAAAACAGAATCCATAATGAAAAAGTAGAACTTAAAAAACAAGAAATGATGAAATAATGGAATTGAAAAATATAATATTAAACGCTTTAAAGAAAAAAAGCCCCGATGAATTAATAGCTGTAAGTAAAAAGTCTGAATTAAAAAAGACTTTGAACGTGTTTGACCTAATAGTATTAGGTATTGGTGCAGTAGTAGGTACAGGTATTTTTACTATTATCGGATCTGCTATTCAGGGTGGTCCTGAAAGTGCCGGTGCCGGACCTGCAATTATTATATCAATGGTACTAGCAGCTATTGCTTGTGTATTCTCGGCCTTATGTTATTCCGAAATAGCTGCAATGATACCTGTAGCAGGTAGTGCTTATACTTATACTTATGCTACTATGGGTGAATTCATGGCTTGGATGGTCGGTTGGATATTGATGTTAGAATATGCAATCGGAAATATTACAGTAGCTTGTGCTTGGACTGGGTATTTTGTTCAATTCTTAAAAGGATTTAAGCATATTTTGCCTGATTTTGTTGTAAATTTCCCATTGTGGTTGAGAGCTGATTATCGTTATATGTTTGCATATTGTGATAAATTTGGATTAGATCCTCATTCTCAAATGCCATATTTGTTTGATAAAATTCCTTGTGCAATAAATTTACCTGCTATGGTAATTGTATTATTGCTTACAATTTTGCTAATCAAGGGTGTCAAAGAATCAACCAGATTTGCAAGTATTATGGTTGGCGTAAATATGTTTATGATTTTATCATTTATAGTTGTCGGAGCATTTTACGTAAAACCTGAAAATTGGGTTCCATTTGCACCTAACGGTTTTGAAGGTGTATTTATGGGCGCATTTTTAATATTCTTCGCATATATTGGATTTGATGCTATTTCGACAACTGCAGAAGAAACGGAAAATCCTCAAAGAGATTTGCCTATTGCTATTTTAGGGACTTTGATTATTTGCACTGTTTTGTATGTTGCAGTAGCATTAGTATTGACAGGAAATGTGCCTTTAGGTCATATTGATACTCAGGCGCCTATTGCTCATGCAATGCGTGTAATCGGCAAGGATTGGTTCGCCGGATTGATTTCAATTGGTGCTTTGTGCGCTTTGACCTCAGTAATTTTAATTTATCAATTAGGAACTACAAGAATTTTGTATGCAATGAGCAGGGATAGATTTTTACCTAAATCTTTGAGGTTAATTCATAAAAAATATAGAACTCCGCATGTTTTGACTTGGATTTCAGGTATTGTAGTAATTGTATGTACTTTATTTATGGATTTAAATATTTCAGCAGAATTATGTAACTTTGGAACATTTACTTCTTTTATAATAATTTGTATCGCAGTATTAATATTACGTAAAACAGATCCGGATAGACCAAGACCGTTTAAAGTTCCATTTTCTCCGGTATTTCCTATTCTTGGGATTATTACTTGCGGAGGTTTAATGGTATATTCTATGAAGTTTTTAACAACTTCATCATTATATTTCCCTCTTTGGCTGTTAATTGGTGTTGCAATTTACGCTGGTTATGGATATAACCAAAAACGTTTGGAAGAAAAAGTAAAATTGCAAAGACAACCTAAGAAAAAAGTTGAAGTTTCATAAAACTTTTGCTATAATAAAAATTAAGAGCATAGAAAGGAGCTGTATATGAAAAGATTTCAGGTAGAACATACACAAAAATCTTGCAAATTATGCGATAATTGTGTTGATTTATCTACGCATGCAGTTGTCGGGGGGGGGGCAATTTAAAGCTCTCTACACAAGGTTTTAGCGGGGTTGAAAAAAGAACTAAAAAATGTTATATTAGTGATATGTTACATCACTATAGAAATAAAAAAGCATTTACATTAGCAGAGGTATTAATAACATTAGGCATAATTGGAGTTGTTGTTGCAATGACAATGCCTACATTGATAGCAAATCATCGTGAAAAAGAATCAGTTGTTCGTTTAAAAAAGGCATATTCAACATTATCAAATGCATATATAGGAGTTTTGAATGATTATGGAGATCCAACAAATTGGGATGTTGAGAGTTGGGACGATGTTGCTTTAATGTTTTCAAAATACATTAAAAATGTAAAAATATGTAAGCTTGGAACTAAGGGCTGCTTTGGAAATGTAATAAGAAAAGATTTATTAAATAATAGTGTTGATAACATTGGGGCTAACACAGCTATAGTGATTAATGATGGATCGGTTGTTGGTTTTGGTGCACCTATAGGAATTGAGGAAGCTCTTACCTGTCAAAATTTAAGTTTATGTTTTCAATTTGATATTGATATAAATGGAGATAAAGGCCCAAATCGTTGGGGAGTGGATACATTTACACTACATGTAACAAAAGATAAGGTTATTCCAAGAGGTGGAGCTGGAACTCATGGAAGACAAACTACTTGTGCCCCTTTGGGATCAGTTGCAAATGGTTGGTGGAATGGGTCTGGTTGCGGAGCTTGGGTAATTCAAATGGAAAATATGGATTATTTAAAGTGTGTTAATGGAAATCAAAAATATTGTAATCAAGACTATTATTTTAATTAATTTTTTTATATGGGAAATAAAAGTTAACCTGCAAAACATAGTTAAAATAATTATTTAAATAATCTTTTTCCATAAAAATAAAAGATATAAAAGCTCAATATAGAATCCTTACACGAAAAATAAAATGGATGAAAATTATCCTTGGTAAATAAATATTAAAATATTCTTTTGTCCCTTGTATAAAAACCTTTAGCGTATATAATAAGTGTATAAACAACGTAAAATACGGGTTATGTATATAAAGGTTAATGTAAGAAAGGTTGTTATAGGGAGCAGATGATAACATTAGACTATAAAAGGGTAGATGAAAAAATTATCGGGGAAGATAACGGACTTAATTTAGAAGTAGAATTCGAAAATTACAAAGACAAAATAGCTAATATTATCGTTGATTTGAATAAGAGGAAAGACAAACTTGGACAATGGCTTCAGTGGATGAATCTTGGGTATAATGAAGAAACTCTTTGGTATGTAAAAGAGTATGCAGCTATGGTACAAGGACGTTTTGATAATATTCTAGTCCTTGGAATCGGGGGATCTGCTCTAGGTGGAATTGCTGTTACAGAAGCTTTATTAAAACCTTTTTGGAATTTGTTATCCCCTGAGCAAAGAGAAGGGCTTCCAAGAATTTTCTTTTTGGATAATATTGACCCTGATTATATGGTAGGACTTTTAAATATTTTGGATTTGAAAAAGACTTTAGTAAATGTCATTACAAAGTCTGGTTCTACTGCAGAGACAATGTCTCAATTTATGATTGTTAAAAATATTCTAGAACAAGAATTAGGAGATAATTACAGATATAACATTGTTGCAACAACCGATAAAAAAACAGGAATTTTACGTCAAATTGCAGAGCAGGAAGGGTATAAAACTTTTGTAGTTCCTGATGATGTCGGTGGTAGATTTTCTGTATTTTCAGCTGTCGGATTATTACCTTTTGCATTAGTCGGAATTGATATCGATGAGATTGTAAATGGTATTAAAGATATGGATTTAGCTTTGAAAAATACTGATATTAAAGAAAATATCGCAGCTCAAAATGCTTTAATTCATTATTTATTAGATACTAAAAAAGGTAAAAATTTATCAGTTATGATGCCTTATTCAAGCAAATTAAAATACGTATCTGATTGGTATGTTCAATTGTGGGCTGAATCGTTAGGGAAAAATAAGGATAAACAAGGTAATGATGTTTGTGTCGGTCCTACTCCGATTAAGTCATTAGGAGCAACTGATCAACATTCTCAAATTCAGTTATACAATGAAGGACCAAATAATAAGGTTATTAATTTTATTAGAGTTAAAAATTTTGATAATACTCTGGAAATTCCAAATATTTTTGAATATACGGGGATAGGTTATCTTGGCGGTAAAACTATTAATCAATTGATTAATGCTGAGGCTGATTCTACTCGTGTATCTTTGGCTGATTATAAGCGTCCTACAATATCTATATATCTTGATAAAGTTGATGGTTATAATGTAGCACAGCTTCTTTATATGTTGGAAGTACAAACTGCTATTGCAGGAGAATTGTATAATATTGATACGTTTAATCAACCGGGGGTTGAACAAGCTAAAAATTATACATATGCTTTAATGGGTAGGGCAGGATATGAAGAATCCGCTCAAGTTTTACAAGCAAAGTTAGCTTCTGTATAGATTATTTTTATTAATCTTGAAAACTTTAATAAAATAATTATGTATTAATTATGGATATATTAAAAAAAATTTTAGTCTTTTTATTTTTGTTTATTGGCTTATCTGTTTCAGCTGAAACATTGAAAGCTGGTGTTTCAAAGATAGGCTCTGTTCCAAATTCCTTTTATGGAAGCTGGCGGGTGTTAGCTAAAATTGACAAACAATCTGGTGATGTATACTTTAAACCTGTAACAGTTGATGTATGGAACTTATCAAGGAGTGGTGACGTCATAAATTTAAACAATCCGTTTACAGGAGCAAGTGCTTCTGTTAAACTTGATTATGTTGATGGAAATATTATTAGATTTTCAAAAACAGGGGAGTATGACGGTAATAAGAAATTGACTGATACAGTTGATTTGAAGCTTAACGGTGATACTTTTACAGGTGTTAATTATTTAACACTGGAAACCTTTTCAATTTATGATAAATCTTTGATAAAAAAAGATACTGCTGTGTATATTTTGAAAGGGGAAAAAATAGCAGGATCGAGTATAACAGGAAAATGAGGATATAAAATGGAGCAACTAAATTTTGATACAATTATTTTAGGCGGTGGACCAGCTGGATTGTCAGCTGCAATATATGCAAGTCGAGGAGCTGTATCAACAGCAATAGTTGATTTGAATATGTTAGGAGGACAACCTTCCAATTATTTAGAGTTAGAAAATTATCCTGGCTTTCAAGTTATTGGCGGGTATGATTTGATGGAAAAGTTTGAGGAACATGCTGATAAATTCGGTGTAAAAAAATTCCCTATGCAAGAAATTCAAAGTGTTGATTTAAAATCTAAGACAATTGTGACTAATGAATATGAATTTAAGGCAAAGACAATAATTATTGCAACAGGTGCTCAACCTATGAAATTAGGAGTTCCTGGCGAAAAAGAATTCGTCGGTCGTGGCGTCAGCTATTGTGCAGTATGTGACGGCGCATTTTATAAAAATAAAGTAGTCGCTGTTGTAGGCGGTGGTAATGCTGCAGTTGAAGAAGCTATGTATTTGACAAAATTTGCAGACAAAGTATATGTAATTCATAGGCGAAATGAATTGCGTGCTGACAAAATTGTTCAAGAACGCGCTTTTAAAAATGAGAAAATTGAATTTATTTGGGATTCCGTAGTAAAAGAAATTAAAGGAGATAACCTTGTAAATACAGCTGTTTTAGAGAACGTGAAAACTAAAGAAATTTCTAATCTGCCTGTAAATGGAGTATTTCCATATATCGGCATGACACCTAATGTTGAAAATATTTCGGGTCAATTAGAGCAAGATGCAAGAGGTTTTATTGTTACCGATGAAACTATGGCAACATCTGTAGAGGGTGTGTTTGCTGTTGGGGATGTTAGAACAACTCCTTTAAGACAAGTAATTACAGCTGCAGCTGATGGTGCTGTCGGTGCTGTGTATGCTGTGAAATATTTGGAAGCTTTAACAGAGGTTGCTGTATAAAAATAATACCTATAAATACAAATTTAAAAAGAATGAGAAGTATTTTTATTTCTCATCTTTTTATTTGCAAAAAAAAGTTGCCATTTGAGGCAACATTAAATAAACACGAGGATATTAAGAGAGAGTATAAAATAAACCTTTTTCTTTTAATCTTGTTCAAACTATTTGAAGAACTTGATTAATCTTTTAATATCTCATTATTGATTTTTCCCTTTTGAAATTTTAAATTTCCCTTACTCTTATATAAAGTAATTTCTTTTTTTAGAATTTCCTTTTTTGAATTAAATGTTACATTTTTGTTACATTAAATGTATTATTGTCATAATTAAAAAAAAATGTTATACTCTTTATAAGTGAAAGGACTATTATGGCTGAAAATTACTCTAATTCTAAATTTAATATAATATCATTCTTAAAAAAAGCTGTTGCAGTAGGAGCTTCAGATGTCCATTTACAGGTTGATGAACATCCTGCAATTAGAATTGATGGTAAAATTACTAAAGTTGACATGCCTATTTTAACAGAAGATGATATCTCTATTGCTTATGATGTTTTATTGCCAAATCATTTTAAGGGGAAAGTTAATTCTGTTTTTGATTTAGATTTTGCTTATGAAATTCATGGTGTTTCTCGTTTTAGGGTAAATTTAAGTCGTCAATTAGGGAAAAGTGCTCTTGTAATAAGAACTATTCCTTATAATATAAAAAAAGTAACAGAATTGATGTTACCAGAATCTATTGAACAATTTGCGTCATTAAATAATGGATTGGTCTTAATTACAGGGCCTACCGGTTCTGGTAAATCTACTACTATTGCTTCATTAATTGATTATATAAATATAAATTATCCGAAGCATATTATTACAATAGAGGACCCCGTTGAATTTATATTCACTAATAAAAAATGTTTGGTATCTCAGCGTCAAGTACTTATTGATACACCGTCTTTCCCAGATGGTATTAAATATGCATTGAGACAAGACCCAGATGTAATATTTATTGGTGAAATCAGAGACAAAGAAACTGTTACTGCTGCTTTAAAGGCTGCAGAAACAGGTCACCTTGTATTTGCGACGATTCACACAAATGATGCTATTCAAACTGTAAATAGAATTGTAAATATGTATGAACCGTCTGATAGAGAATTCGTAAGAGGACAATTAGCTTCCATATTGAGAGGTACAGTTTCTCAAAAATTGATTCCTATATCAAATGGTACAGGACGTCGTCCGGCTTGTGAAGTTATTGTTGTAACTCCTACTGTAAAAGATTTCATAGAAAAAGATAAGTTAGAAGAAATTTATGAACTTGTTAAAAAAGGTTCTTTCAACAATATGATTACAATGAATACATCATTATACAGATTATTTGAACAAGATTTAATTACAGAAGATATTGCAATGGCATACTCTGATAATAAAAATGAATTGCAACAGATGTTTAGAGGTGTATTCCACGGAACATTCGGTTCATCAGGAAAGTAATTAAATTTTACAATAGAATTATAGAGATAGTTGTATGAACAATTTTGTAACTGATGCAATTAATCTAAAAGCTTATAACTTAAGTGAAGCTGATAAAATTATAGTTATGTATTCAAAAGATAAAGGGCTTATCAGAGGAGTTGCAAAGGGAGTAAAAAAGCCTAAAAGCAAGCTTGGCGCAAGAATGGATTTACTTGTTGCTAATAAGTTGATGCTTTATAAAGGTAAAAATTTAGATAGAATTTGTCAGGCTGAAGCTTTAAATACTTTTCAAAAAACTCGTCAAAATATGGATAAAATTTTTTATTCTATGTATGTTTCTGAAGTTGTAAGTAACTTTGGGGTTGAAGACGATCCTTGTTCTAATGAAGTTTATGATTTATTGTATAAAGTTTTAGATAAAATTTCTAATGCTTCTGATATTGTTGAAATAATGATTGCTGTTATTAAGTTTCAATTAAATATGATGTTGATTTCAGGATTGGGAATAGAATTGGATACTTGTCTTTGCTGTGGTCAGGCTATTAAAGATCATAATATGTTCTTTTCTTCACAAATGGGTGGTATTGTCTGTGAAAAATGTAATGAAAAATATAATATTCATAATATTATGCATTACAAGTTAAGAGATTTTTTAACCTATTGCCTTGAGTCTGATTTTGATTCAAATACGGATTATGATGAAAAAGCAAATGAAAAAGTTTGCAGTGTATGTTTTGAATTATTGAAAGAATATATTAATATTCATTCTTCTAAAAAGTTTAATTCTATAAGTATTTTACAGGAAATCAAGTAGGGAGCGTTTAGTTATGTTTAAAAATTTGTTTGATTTATCTGTAAAGCGTACAGGCATAGAAATATTTGGGTTTTATTTATTTTATTCTATTTTCGGGGCAATTATTGCTGGTCTAATTTGCGGAATAATAATTGCAGTTTTACATCCTGAAGCAAAAACTTTTTCAGATGGTGCAAGATTAGGTATGATATATGGTCCTTTGATGGCAATATTTTATGGTGTAATTATTGCATTATCAGTAATTCATGCAAAAGGTATTTTTAATTCCTTTAAGGCTGTGTTGTTAACGATAATCGCAGTTCCTTTACTATATTTTGGCGGAATATCTTTAGGATTTATTCCGATTGCATTATTAACTTCTTTTGATGTAAAAAAATGAGTATTTAATTAAGAAGCCAAGATGTATAATAGCAAGGTGGATAATTGCACCAATTGTTTTGTATTAATTGGTCATTAGCAGGAATAACTCTTGTAGCTAGGCCTTTATTAATTCTACCTTTAGAGTTTCCCAGAAAAAATACAAATCTATCTTTTCCAAATTTATTTGGCTTTTTATCTCCATTTATGTCTACCAAATAAATATTTTCTGAGGAAAAATAAAGAGCCCAGACACGACCTGTACTATCAACAAACGCTTTCCCATATCCTGTATTTGGCATTCCATTAAATGTGTCCCCCTTTTCCCAACAGTTATATAATTCTTTAGGTGTACATTCTTGAACAATAGTGAATTTCCCTTTTAGTGCTAACCATTCTGAATTAGTTGCATTTTCGTCATTTGATTGATTTCTTGGAATTATTTCATCATTGTTTAAAGAGCTTACAAGCGCTTGAGAAAAGTCTGAATATGCTTTTTTATAAGCGGTTTTATATTCTAAATTTTTAGCAGAATTAACGACTATATTTATAGTTAAACTAGCAATAACACCTATAATTCCTAAAGTGATTAAAATCTCCGCTAGGGTAAATCCCTTAGAGTAATCTATGTTTTGCGGGGGGGGGGCACTCTCAAAGCTTCTTGAATAAACATTTTTCAACCTCCATATTTTTGTTTATATTATTTATTATTTTTTTCATTTTGTCAATATGGATTAAATAATTAATTAAAAATTAATTTCAATGATTTTTTGAAATTAAACGTTAAAATATAATTATAATAGTTTTTGTAAAAGGAGTTGACGTGTATGCCAAATTTTGAAAAGTTTACTAATTATTCTCAGGAACTTTTGAATTCTGCCGGCGCAATTATGCAGGAACATAGAAATTCAGAGATGCAGCCTGAGCATATTATGCTTGCAATGATAAAAGATAGTGGTGCGATTAAGGATTATTTAACCGAATTAAAATTATTAAATCAAGGTTTTATTGATAAGATTGTATCTGTAGTTAATTCATTTCCTACAATATCAGGTCCACCTTCCGGTCAGGTATTTTTATCTGCTAAGACATATCAGCTTTTAGATATTGCAGGTCAGACTGCAGAGGAATTTAAAGATGAATATATCAGTGCAGAATCTATTTTATTAGCAATGACTAAACTAGATAACAGTCCTATTCAATTGTTATTAAGAAATTATAGTGTTGATACTAATAAAGTCTTAAATGTAATGAAAAAAATTAGAGGTAATAAAAAAGTGGATAATAAAAATGCAGAAGAAAATATGAAAGCATTAGAAAAATTCTCAACTGATTTGACAGCGCTTGCAAGAAAGGGCAAACTTGATCCTGTAATTGGTCGAGATGAAGAAGTTAGACGTATAATTCAGGTATTGAATAGAAGAACAAAAAATAACCCTGTATTGATAGGTGAGCCTGGTGTCGGTAAAACAGCAATAGTTGAAGGTCTAGCTCAACGTATTGTCAGAGGAGATGTCCCAGAAAGTTTAAAAGATGTTAAATTAGTATCTCTTGATATGGGTGCATTGGTTGCAGGTGCAAAATTCAGAGGTGAATTTGAGGAACGATTGAAAGCTGTATTGAAAGAAGTTGAAGACTCAAACGGTGAAATCGTAATGTTTATTGATGAATTGCATACGGTTGTCGGAGCTGGAGCAACCGAAGGGTCTATGGATGCAGGAAACTTGTTAAAACCTATGCTTGCTCGTGGAGTATTGAGAACTATTGGTGCTACAACAGTTAATGAATATAGAAAATATATAGAAAAAGACCCTGCCTTAGAAAGAAGATTTCAACCGGTATTAGTAGGAGAACCTTCAGTTGAAGATACTATTTCTATTTTAAGAGGATTGAAAGAAAAATATGAAGTTCACCATGGAATTCGTATCTTAGATAGTGCATTGATTGCTGCTGCAAAGTTATCTGACAGATATATTACAGACAGATTCTTACCGGATAAAGCTATTGATTTGATCGATGAAGCTGCATCTTCTTTGCGTATTGAAATTGATTCTATGCCTGAAGAAATTGATAAAATGATGCGTCAAAAAATTCAATTTGAGATTGAACGAGAAGCATTGAAAAAAGAAGATGACGATGATGCAAAAGCAAAAGTTGAAGTTTTAACAAAACAAATTAATGATTTAGAAGGTAAAATTTCTAAACTTAAAGCTCAATGGGAACAAGAAAAGGCTTCTATTACAGGTGAAGCAGGTATCAAAGAAGAAATCGAAAAAGTTAAAAATAAAATAGAAGAAGCTGAACGCAATACTGATTTGCAAACAGCTGCAGAACTTAAATATGGCAAACTTCTTGAATTGGAAAAACAATTGAAGGCTGTTCAAAACAAAGAAAAAACAGATAATAAATTGTTAAAAGAAGAAATTGATGAGGATGATATTGCAAATGTTGTAAGTAAATGGACTGGTATTCCTGTAACTAAGCTTGTTGAAAGTGAAAAACAAAAACTTTTGAATATGGAAGATATTTTGCATAAACGTTTAGTTGGGCAAGAGGAAGCTGTGGATACAGTATCTGATGCTATCCGTCGTGCACGTTCTGGTTTGAAAGATCCAAAACGTCCAATCGGAACTTTCTTGTTCTTAGGACCTACAGGTGTTGGTAAGACTGAACTTGCAAAATCATTGGCAGAATTTATGTTTAATGATGAAGATGCTCTAATTCGTATTGATATGTCTGAATATATGGAAAAACATAACGTATCAAGATTGGTAGGAGCTCCTCCGGGATATGTTGGATATGATGAAGGCGGACAATTGACAGAAGCTGTCAGAAGAAAACCTTATTCAGTAGTGCTTTTTGATGAAATTGAAAAGGCTCATCCGGATGTATTTAATATAATGCTTCAAATATTTGATGATGGTCGATTGACTGATTCAAAAGGCAGAACTGTTGATTTTAAAAATACTTTGATAATTATGACTTCAAATATCGGAAGTGACATAATTCTTGAAGATACGTTGAATTCTTTAGGTTCAGCTAATAACTTTGAGGACACTAAGGAAAAAGTCTTAGAAGTTTTGAGAAGCAGATTTAAACCTGAATTCTTAAACAGAATTGATGAGACCATTTTCTTTAGAGCTTTGAATATGCAAGATTTGACAAAAATTGTGGATATTCAAATGGATTATTTAAGAAGATTGTTGAAAGATCAGGAAATTGATTTTGAAATTACTCCGGATGCTAAAGAATTTCTTGCAACAAGAGGGTTTAATCCAGTATACGGAGCAAGACCTTTGAAAAGGGTTATTAGACAATTAATTGAAAATCCGTTATCAAAACAAATTCTTGCTCAGAAATTTATTCGAGGAGATAAAGTAATTATTGATGTTGAAAATGATGAAATAGTTTTTAAAAAATAATAATTAATATTTCTTAAAAAAGAGTGTATTATTTTAATACACTCTTTTTTTGATATAAAATTAATATATGAAAATTCAAAGAACAGATAATAATCCAAGTTTTGGTTTAAATACATATACCCATAGTAAAATAGCAAAGAAATTAGTTGATGAAGAATACCCTAAACTTCAAAAATATGTTCCTATTTTGAAGTATGCTGTTGAAAAACCTGATTTTGATGAATTGGGATTTCATTCAAATACTCATTTTTATTACCCAGTAGAAAGTTCTTTCAAAAAGCGAGAAAGTTTTTTTGATTTCGATGGGCAACATAATGCTCGAGCAAAATACAACGAACATATTGATAAATTTTTTGCGGCCTTTAAATATTACCGATTTAGTGAAATGGTAGAAGAAGCAGGCAGAGCTAAACACTTCTTAGATGATATGAGTGTAGGTCTTCATGTACAGCGTGGCAATATTTTTCAAAAATGGAAAGACCAAAATATGCATCATGATTTTGAAGCTTATATTTATGATAATGAGGATTTCCTGATAAATAATGCAAAAAAATCACCTGTTAAATTTAAAACAGATGATTTTGATGATATTTTTATGAGTGTGGTTAATTATTCAAAAAATTCCGAATTCCCTAATGATATTAATAGAAATCGTTGGGGTGAAATCGCTCAAAATACAATTAATGTAGCTATAGATGCATCAAGAGTATTTTTAGATAAACTATCTGAATTTTTACCTTAACCAGAGATTGAATTCCATATTATCTTTTTGAGGAATAATCTCAACTTCTTTGCCTCTAAAAGCTACTCCGCAGTAATTAAAAAACTGTGCAACTCTTTTCCCTTTATATTTTAAGATATCAAATCCGTTGATAGATAAAGGACTTGTAAAAGATATGATATTTCCGTCAACAGTTTTGGTTTTGAACTTTTTGAAATCTATTTGAGCGTTGTCATATGACCATCCATTGTCGCTAATGTAATCTACTGTGCCATAAATTGGTGTATCTTTTTTTATGTACAGTTTTCCATTTTTATAAACATCTTTTACTGCAGAGAATTTAATTTTGTCGCCAACTTCAATTTCATCATAACAAGTTGAAATTTTTTGAGCAGGTTTTATTTTAATGGGAGTGTTTTCTGAATTTATGTAATCACTGAAAAATACTGTAATTTTTGTTTTTTCAGGTTTTAAAATTACTTCTCCGCCTCTTATTATTCCAATGACAGGAGCAATTCCGCTATCTGCAAGATCTTGGTATTTTTTATGTTCTCCGCCTTTTATTAAAACTTCTCCGTTTAGTTTTTTGTCAGAGTTTTTATATTTAAAGTCACTAATTAAAATTGATGCTTGTTCCCCTGCAAATCCGTTAGGAGTTAATTCTTTTATCATTCCTGTAATTATTTCATCATTTTGGATATTTTTAAATTCTACAATACTGCCTTCTTGTAAAGTCTTATCAGCTGTAGAAATCTTTTTTACGGGAGTGATTGTAATTGGAACTTCTTCGGCATATGAAATACCTGTCAGTAAAATACAAATTAATAGTAATTTTTTCAACATATTACAAATCTCCGTTTTCTTGTTGTTTTAATTGACGTCTTTTTTGTTTTTGTTGAAATTCTTTAATTTCTTTGTTCATAGAATATGTAAAGTTTTTATATGATGCTGTTTGTGTATATGGTGAGTTTAGGTATTGCGGATATTTAACGTAGATGTATTTGTACATATCCATAAGTCTTTTAGATCCTTTTGGGTGAGTGTATGTAAATCCCCAATCCCAAACAGGTTCTCCGAATATTTTATTCCCCATTGTAATTGCAGCGATAGGGTCATATCCTGCCTTTACCATGTAATCAATGCCGTTTAAATCGGCTTTTTGCTCATATTTTTTAGAGTTAGCATTTATTGCCAAGTATTTAATCATACCACCGTATGCTTCGACAGAATGTGCTATTTCATGAGATAAAACGTAAGCTAATTCATCATCGTTATCCATATATAAAAACATTCCTGCATAAATTGTTACTCTTTTATCATATCTGTTAGAAGTTGCGTTAATTGTTTTTTTTTCGCTATCTACAAAAATCGGTACTCTTTTAGGAATTCTATTACTTATCATTATTCTTTGCCCGACTTGAAGTACTTTTTCTTCATCAATTCCTTTTTTTCGCCAGAAATTACTCATATTAACATTTTTGATTACAAGTATTTCTTCTGCGAAAGAACAACTGCCTATTAATAACACTCCAAGCAGTACTAAAATCTTTTTCATAATTACCCCTCTTACTAGTATTCATTCTATATTCCGAGATTATGTTACTATAAGACTTTTGTATTATCAAGATAATGTAAAACTTTTATAAGGATATTTTATTTTACTTTTTTCAATGATATAATCTTAAGTACAGTATTTAGTTTATTGGAGAGCAAAATATGTGCGGAATAGTAGGATATGTAGGTAATAAATCTGTTGTAAATATATTATTGGACGGATTAGAGCAATTGGAATACAGAGGATATGATTCATCAGGTATTGCAGTCATGTGCGATAGTGAAATTAAAGTATATAAAGCTATTGGTAAATTACAAAATTTAAGAGATGAATTGACAGGGCATGAAAAAGAATATTCTCAATCAACAATGGGTATTGGTCATATAAGATGGGCTACTCATGGTGCTCCTACATTATTGAATGCACACCCCCATACTTGTAATTGTGGAAATTTAGTTGTTGTTCACAATGGTATTATTGAGAATTATAAAGAATTAAGAGAAGAATTGTCAAAAGATGGTTGTGTATTCCGCTCTCAAACAGATACTGAAGCTGTAGCTCATTTAGTTGCAAGAAAATACGCAGAATGTAAAGATTTGACTGAAGCTGTAAGATTAGCTTCTGAAGAAATTGAAGGCGCTTATGCTCTATGTGTAATGCATAATGATTGTAAAAATACATTAGTTATTACAAAAAGAAATGCTCCACTATTAGTTGGAATAGGTGAAGGTGAATATTTTGCAGCATCTGATGTCCCTGCAATTATTAAACATACAAATAAGGCTGTATATTTGGAAGATAACCAAATTGCAACATTAACACCTGACAATATGGAATTAATTGACGGCGAAGGTAATAAGGTTAATCCAAAAATCGAAGTTTTACCTTGGGAACCTGTTGCATTGAGCAAAATGGGATATAAACATTTTATGCTCAAAGAAATCCATGAACAGCCTGATGTAATTAGAAATATTTTAGTCGGACGTTTACATGCTCCTGATGAAAATATTGTATTAAATGAAGTAAAATTGAATAAAGATACTCTAAAAAATCTTGATAGAATTCAAATTATAGCATGCGGAACTTCATTACATGCTGCTATGATTGGAAAATATTTAATAGAAAGTTTCTGTGGAATTGCAGTTGATGTAGAAGCATCAAGTGAATATATTTACAGAAAAACAGTAACAAATGAAAGAACATTAGTGATTGGTGTTTCTCAATCAGGAGAAACTGCTGATACTTTGACTGCTATTAAACAGGCTAAAGCAAAAGGGTCACATATTTTGATTATTACAAACAGACCTGATAGTGCTATGGCAAGAGAAGCAGATAGCTTAATTCCAGTAAATGCTGGTATTGAAGTGTCTGTAGCTGCTACAAAATCTTATATTGCTCAGCTTATGGCATTTTATTTATTGTCATTGTATATGGCTGAAATTAAAGATAGTATTGCAGCATCTACATTAACTTCATTAAAAGCAGAATTAATGCTTCTACCTCAAAAAATAGAACAAATTCTTGCGCATAAAGAAAATATTCAAACAGTTGCAAGAGCTTATGCAAATACAAAAGATTTTATTTATATTGCTAGAGGAATAAATTACCCAACAGCTCTAGAAGGTGCATTGAAACTTAAAGAAATTAGCTATATTAACGCAACAGGATATCCTGCAGGAGAGTTAAAACACGGTCCTATTGCAATGTTGGATGAGACTATGCCTGTGTTGTCAATTTTGATGAACGGTTCTGTTTATGAAAAACTTCTTTCAAACAGTGAAGAAGCTAAGGCTAGAAATGCAAGAATGATTGCTTTGACTAATTCAAAAGATGAAAAATTAAAAGATTTGTTTGAACATATAATCTATGTTCCTGATGTTCAAGAACTGTTCTCGCCAATTATTGCTATGATTCCTTTGCAATTAATAGCTTATTACATTGCAGAGTTTTTAGGAAAAGATGTTGATCAGCCTCGAAATTTAGCAAAATCAGTAACAGTAGAATAAATATAAAAAAATAACGACCACTATCATATGGTCGTTATTTTTTACCATTCATAATTAATTTTCCAACCGTCAATTTGTATTAATCTTCCGCAGTGTCTGTTTTCTTTGCTTCCTTTACTGCAGGCTTGCAGTAGCCAATCTCTGTTATCTTGTGTACTATTGTATCTATAAAAACCAAACTTATTAGATGATGTTGTCATAACAAATATGTCTTTTCCAAAAGTATTTGGTCTTTGTTGCCCATTAATATCTAAAATCATATAGACAGAAGTGAAATAAAAAGGTGAATCACAAACTGTATTCCCAGAACTATCCACATGTGAAGAGTCGCAATGTCCGTCTAAATTAAATGATATTATTGCTCCATTAGCTAATGCGACAATGTATTTTTCCCCGAGAAGAGAGCTGTTTTCTGTATTATCAAGATTATATAATGCATTATACCCGATTCTTTTGAATGTAGTTATCCCATAATTGTGTAAAGGTTTTATATATGGGATAAAATATTTTTCTGTAAAATTTTTAAAAAATTCATTCGCGCCTGTAGTTTGTCCATAGAAACTATCCATTCCCCAATAATCCATATCTCCATAATCAGCTTTAGCTCGTTCAAAGGCTTGAGCGATTATAGAATAATCAGCTTTTAATTGAGTTACAGCTCTTTGTTTTTGGTAGTTTGTTATTAATGTCGGAAGAGTTAGTGCTGTTACAACACCTATTATTCCTAAAGTAATAAGAACTTCAGCAAGAGTGAAAGCTTTTTTGTGATGTTTCATATTACTATTATTACATACTTCTGATATAAAGTAAAGAGTATTCTTTGAAATAGTTACTATAATTAAGTTTTTCGGGGGGGGGGCACTCTCAAAGCTTCTTGAATAAACATTTTTCAACCTCCTTTTTTTATTATTATTTACTATTATTTGAATTTTGTCAACTTATTGATATAATATTGGGTATGATAAAGTCTGGAATTATAAAAATAAAAAAGATAAAAGATTTTGATAATCTTTATATTGAAAAAGAATTGATTAAATTGAATAAAAATCCGATAAGGTGGGCAATTATAGATATTACATCAGATTTTTTATTTGTAAGTATATCTTATGTTGTTTAAAATATGTAACAAAATTATTTAAAGTTTTAAAGATATTTGCTTAAATTTCCGATATTCATACCAATAATAATGTAAAAAGGTGTGTAATGTCTGAACATATAAGTATACAACAAAAAATACAACAATATAGGCAATTAAACCCTACTTTAAATGATTTGTCAGATGAACAAATCTTATCAATAATGAGTAAAAATGGGGAAATTACTTTAACAAAAGAACAAAAGATTTCACTTTATTCATCCAAGACGAATCCCTCAAATAATCATAGAGGTGTTGAAATTGAAAAGCAGACTGATACAAAAACTATAATATTACGTTCAGGTCAAAAAATTGTTATTAGTAGTGGAATTCCTAAATACTATTCTGCAGATGGAAAAGAATTAAATCAAAAGGATTTTGAGCAGCATGTAGGGATTTTGGATGTAAGAAATTCCGGGAGATATTCTATTACTAAAAATGGTAAGACCAGATATTATGCATTTAATGGAACAGAATTAAATGAAGCTTATTTTAAGCAAGTAGAAAGTAATGATGTAGTTATAAAATCTTCAGATGGAAAACGTTATAATTTTAATAAGACTTTGGAAAAACGAATAAATAATGTTTCAACAAATTTAAAAAAAGCTGAAGATGAAAATGGTTTTATTGGTTCTACTTGGAGTGGATTTAAAAATATAACAGGTATTGGTGATAGTTCTGATAATGTAAGAGAGCAACAAGAAATAGAAAAGAAGTTATTAGAACAATTCAATACAACAGAGCAAAATAGAACTAAAGTTTTTAAGGAATTAACTGGTTTTGATTATACCGAAGAAAATTTAGAAAAATTTATAAAAGGAGAAATTAAATTAAAATCAGAAATAGCATTAAATGGTTATAAAGAAGGTCAAGCTATGGCTGTAGATGTTGGAGCTGATATTGTATCAGGTGTTGCTGCTGTTGGTATTTATACAGCTGCAGTAGCTACAGCTCCCTTTACAGGAGGAGGTTCTATAGCTGTAGGAGTTGCCGCTGCCGGAGCAAGCGGTGCCGCAATTAAAACAGGAATGAAAGCAGCTGATGCTGCTACAGGTGGTAGAGAATATTCTTTAAAAGATGCCGCACATGATGCTGCAACTGGAACATTTTCTGGTGTTATAGCCCCTGTAACTGGTGGATTAGGCGGTGCTGTAGGAAAGACAGTTGCAACTAAGTTAGGAGTTCAGGCTGTAAAGCAGGTCGGAAAAGAAGTTGCAGAAACAGCTGTTGAAAGTGGTGTAACGCAAACTATAAAAACAGCTTTAACTAATCCAACAGGTTACGAATATGTTGGAGGTAATATTGCCAAAAAATCATTGGCTTTGGGTGCAGAAATGGCTACTGATGGCGCAGTCGGTGGTTCTGTAGATAATGCATTTAGAACAGCTATAGATGGCGGAAGCTTAGAAGATGTTGCCCAAGCTGCTGGTGAAGGCTTTGTTGGAGGAGCAATTTTATCACCAGTAATAGGTGGAGGTATGAAGTCTGTTGGTAAAATATCAGAACATTTTTCTTTTAAAAATAATCTTGAAGTTCCTGAAAAAGAGAAATTTTTGTCAAATATTGAGAACTTCGATGTTTCAGAAAAGTTAAAGACTGCAAATACAAGAGAAGATTTTGCCAGTATTCGTGATGCGATAAAAAATATGCCTAGTGGGCAAGATAAAGCAATTTTGCAGCAAGAATATATTGCTAAATATAATGAATGGATTAAAAGTTCTGAAAGACCAGATATCCGAATGGAGTATAGAGCAAATTCATTATTAAACGAAAGAATTCAAAATGCTTGTATAAAAGACGGTATTATTGATGAAAATTTATTAAAAATTGCGAATGATTTAAAGGTAACATCTGAAAATGTATCAAAAGATGTTTATTTGTCTGAATCTACGGATATTACGATAGAAGGTATTATAAAGCTTATTAAAGATTTGCCTCAAGAGCAAAGGCAAGAAGTAGCCGACTCTGCTAAAGAACTTTTTACGAATTCTCATGTTAGAAATGGTGTAGTAGATATGATAATTTCTGCTTGTATTGAAGAAAATAACTCAAAACCGATAAAGTTTAATAACGCTGCTTTTAAAGAAATTATTAATCTTTTTGATATGAAAAATAAAACAAATCCTTCTACAAATGATTTTTCTTATTCTTTGAAAGTTGCAGAAATTGCTAATTCCGCAATTCGTTATACTTATGATTCAAATGGAAAATTAGTTAAATCTTTTGATGAAGTTAATTTTAATATTGCAAAATTATACAGTGAATTTAATAAAGATGCTTTACATATCGATTTTAGATATGCAAAGGATAAAGATACAGATTTAATAGATATTTCAAAATTGGACTCCAAGACTCAAAAATATATTCTAGAAAATCTGCCTACTAATATGCAAAGTAATATAAATAAAATATCTGAAGATATTTTTAATCGAGATAAAATCGCGAAAGTATTTGAAAATATGGGGTTTTCTGAGAAAGAAAATCGCAATGGTATCTTTGCTCCAGTAGATTTACAGGAAAAAGTTTTTGATAAAATGAATTTTGGTCGTTATGGAGATATATTTTTCAGTGAAGATGATCTAGATAATATTTCTAAAATGCTTAACCAGGGTAATCACAAAGATTTTTGGAAGAAGCAAACTCCTGAAGATTTAATTGTTTATTGTTTAAGGTATAAAAATTTATTTTCTGATTTTTATACCCCTCCTGTCATTGAACGAATGGGAGATAAATTTTGGGATAATGTAATAAAAAATTTAGAAAATAGTACTCCATCAGAAGATGAATTAACAGCTTTAGCTCGATATACAGGAGAATCTTCAAATCAAATAAATGCTGCTTTAACTGCAAGGCAAAATAATCAAAATAGTAATCAAATTTATTTGAAATATGCAGATGATTTGGCACAATTATTGGATAAACATGTTTTAACTGAAGATATCCATGTGTATATGGGATCTGATTATATAGAACCGTTAAATACTTTAAAGTTGAAGGATGGCACTTCAATATTAGATGTAATTGAAAATCCTTCAAAATTTAAAGATAGGTCAAAGGAAATTGATGCTTTATTAAATGGTTTTGTTGTTAATCAAGAACGATTTATGTCAACAAGTTTAGTTGAAGAAAATCATAGTCATCGATTTGCGAAAGTGAATTATGATTTTACACTTAAAGCTGGGTCTAATGCTTTATTTAGGAATATATATACAAATGTAAATAATCATGAAATAGAAATGATTGTACAAAAAGATAGCAAAATAATATTTAAGGGTATTGATTGGGATACAGGTAAAATTATAGCTGATGTCGTAACTAATTAATATTTAATAAATATTAATACAATATTTGCTTTTCAATGTTTTTGGTTGTACACTGTTTCTTAATGACATTGCCGGGTCGGAATTAAAAACCTTACCGGCGGGTTGACGGTGATAAGGTTCGCCGGACCAAAATACAAATTAAGGAGAATTTTAAAATGACACCAAAAAATTTTTTATTCACTTCTGAATCAGTTACAGAAGGACACCCAGACAAAGTTTGCGATCAGATTTCTGACGCTATTTTGGACGAGTTTTTGACAAAATACCCTCAATCAAGAGTAGCTGCTGAAACTACTGTTACTACTGGCATGGCTCTTGTATGTGGTGAAATTACATCTGATTGTTATGTAGATATCCCATCAGTTGTAAGAAGTACTATTAAAAATATCGGTTATTCAGGTGCATCTGGTGGCGGCTTTGATGCTGATACTTGTGCTGTTTTAACTAGTATTGATGAACAATCTTGCGATATCGCAGGCGGCGTTAATAAAGCTCTTGAAACAAGATCTGATAACGCTGATACATCTACTTCTGAAACAGAAAATATAGGTGCAGGTGACCAAGGTATTATGTTTGGTTATGCTTGTAACGAAACTCCTGAATTAATGCCGTTGCCAATCAGTTTGGCTCATAAATTATCTTACAGATTAGCTCAAGTTAGAAAACAAGGTATTCTTAAATATTTAAGACCTGACGGTAAATCTCAAGTTACTGTTGAATATGTAGATGGAAAACCTTCAAGAATTCATACTGTATTAATTTCAACTCAACATGATCCTGAAATTAATGGTGTTTCTGATAATTCAAAAGTTCAAGAAATTATTAGAAATGATATTAAAAAATATGTAATTGATTATGTGTTTGAAAACGAAGAAATTAAATTAGACAGTGAAACAAAAATTCTAGTAAATCCATCAGGTCGTTTCGTAGTAGGTGGACCTCAAGGTGATGCTGGTTTGACCGGCCGTAAAATTATCGTTGATACATATGGCGGTTACTCTCGTCACGGTGGCGGTGCTTTCTCTGGAAAAGATCCTACAAAAGTTGACAGATCTGCTGCTTATGCATCTCGTTGGGTTGCAAAAAATATCGTAGCAGCTGGTTTAGCTGAAAAATGTGAAATCGAACTAGCATACGCAATTGGTGTTGCAGAACCTATTTCAATCATGGTTGATACATTCGGAACAGGTAAAATTTCAGATGATGAAATTTCTAAATTAGTTTATAAAAACTTTGATTTAAGACCTGCTGCAATTATTAATCAATTTGATTTACGTGGGTTGCCTGCTAAAAATGGCGGTAAGTTCTATCAATTATTAGCTGCTTACGGTCATATGGGCAGAACAGATATTGATGTACCTTGGGAAAGAACTGATAAAGCTGCAGCTTTGAAATCTCAAGCTTGTTGCGGATGTTCTTGTTCTAAGTAATTTCATAAATATAAAAAAAGAGATGAATGTTAATCATTCATCTCTTTTTCTGTATCAAAATTAAATTTAATTTTCTCTTTTTGGTTTTTTATTAAATAGGCTGCGATAATTGCAGTAATCGGGACGCAAAATAGAATTGCGATACTTCCTGTGAGAGCTGATAGAATTTCTGTTGCAACTTGATTTAGATTGAAGAATTTATTCATATCGATATTGCTTGATAGAAGTACAAGTGTTAAAGAACTTCCTAAATATACAAGAATAAGAGTATTTGACATTGTTCCTATAATATCTCGTCCGACATTCATTCCAGACTTGAATAGTTGTTTTACTGATAGTGATTTATCGGTTTCAAAAATTTCATTGACTGTACTTGCTATTGATACAGCGGTATCCATCAACGCTCCAAGAGCACTTATAATCATCGAAGCTGATAAAATTCCTGTAAAATTTAATTCCGGTCTTGCTGTGTATAAAAACATATTTTCTTCACCTGCAAAGCCTGTGAGGTGGGCAAAATATATTGCAAGCATTGATAATGCTCCTGCAAAGATTAAACTTATACTTGTACCAATTATTGCAGATGAACTTTTTGAATTTAAGCCTCCGACTAGATATATTGTAATTACAGTAGATATTATTCCTGTAAGTACAGCTGAGGCAATCGGACAAAATCCGCTTAAAATCATGGGTAGTAACATAAAAAATATTAGAGCTATTGTTGAGATTATTGAAATTATACTTGTAAATCCTTTCTTTTTGCCGATTAAAAGAAGGAGGATAAAGAAAATTCCTGTAAATACAAAAATTTGATTATCTCTTTTTATGTCAGCAATGAAAAAATCTACATCGTCAGGAGTTGATATGGTATCCGAATTAGGCTCTACATGCAAAACAACTTTATTTCCTTTTGTTAAATTTATGTCATAGGCAGGATTCCCTGTGAGCATATTTTCAATAATGCGTTCAGTCCCTTTAAAGTTGCCTGTAAGAACTTTTACTGTAACAAGTTGTTTTGTTGTTTCTTCTCCTTGATTAAGATTATCTGCATCTTCGTATTTTATGCTTTCTACGACACCTGTTTCAGATGGTAATACTGTCTTATTTTCATCTGCTAGTGTTGGTATACCTAGCATTAGTAATAAAATTATAAAGAATTTTTTCATAAATATCCCCTCTCCTCAATAAATTTATCATAAAAATATAATTGATAAAATTCTAAAATATTGTATAATTATATATGTAATACTTAAAAAGGAGCTAGAGATGAAAAGATTTTTAGAAAAACAAACTCAAAAATATCGTGAGTTTTGTAATTCTTGTGTAGAAATGTTTTCGTGTTCATTTGTCGGGGGGGGGGCAATTTAGAGCTTGCTCCACAATGGTTTCTGGGGGATAGTTATGCTGAGAATGAATTCCTGAAAGAATCTAGCGTATTTTTAAAAGCAAAAGTTGGATTGCTTCGACAAAAGCCTCGCAATGACAGATTTGGATTTACGTTAGCAGAAGTATTGATTACTTTAGGAATAATTGGTGTTGTTGCAGCATTGACGTTACCTGCATTAATTAGTTTATACCAAAAGAAAATAGTTGAAACCAGATTAGAACATACTTATTCTTTAGTATCACAAGCATTAAAAATGGCTGTAGCAGATTATGGAGACAGTCAATATTGGACAAAGGATATTGCTGGATATCAAGGTACAGGAAGTGATGTTGTTGATGTATTTTTAAATACATATTTTTTGCCTTATATTAAAGGTTATAAATCAGGTATAGTTGATGGTTATGGATTATATAAATTAGGGTATAATGTTAGAACTGTTGAGTATGGAGGTTTAGTTACTTCTTCTAGGTATGTTTGTTTAAATAATGGTATTAATTTATTTTTAAGTTATGCTAAGGGACGTCAAGGGGTGGTATGTGTAACAATATTGGTGGATATAAATGGCCATAAAGCTCCTAATGTAGTTGGTCGAGATTTATTTCAAATGAAATATTCACTATATGACGGGATTTTATTTATGTCAGGAGAGCGCCAAGTAACTGGATATGGCTTAACTTATGACAAAATCATAAAATATGATGATATTTATACGCGATGTAAAAGTGGAGGTAATAATCTTTTAGAGTGTGGAGCTTTGATAAAACAAAATGGTTGGAAAATTCCAAATGATTATCCATACAGGATATAATATATTAGAACAGACTTTTTTGCTCATTTATATTTATATTTTTATATCCAAGATGTCTGTATGTCGCGGGGGATACTTTTCTCCCGCGTGGTGTACGTTGTAATAGACCTGCTTGTAATAAGAACGGTTCACAAACGTCTTCGATTGTTCTGACATCTTCTCCTATTGCTGCTGCAATTGTTTCTATCCCTACAGGGCCGCCGTCATATTTTTCAATAATTAATCTTAAAAGGCTTCTGTCTGTATTATCAAGTCCGTAATTATCTATTTTTAATATGTCTAGAGATTTGTTTGCGACATCTTCCGTAATTTTTCCGTCATGTTTTACCAGAGCATAGTCTGAAACTCTTTTTACAAGTCTGTTTGCTATACGAGGAGTCCCACGAGATCTTTTTGCTATAGCGTGTGCTCCTTCTTCTGTAATTTCTATATTTAAAATCCCTGCTGTTCTTTTAATTACCTGTGCTAGTTCATCTTCTGTATAAAATTCAAGCCTGTGTATAATCCCGAAACGGTCACGCAGTGGACCTGACAATTCTCCTGCTTTTGTTGTTGCTCCGATAAGAGTAAATTTAGGAAGCGGAACTCTAAGTATTTTTACTGTTTGGCTTTTTCCTGTTGTCATATCTAAGAAAAAGTCTTCCATTGCAGGGTATAAAATTTCTTCTGCAACTTTATTTAATCTGTGGATTTCATCTATAAATAATATTTCACCACCTTTTAAAGACATTAAAATCCCTATAATATCACGAGGTCTTTCTAGGGCTGGTGCTGATGTTATTTTAATATCTACTCCCATTTGTTGAGCAATAACTCCTGCAAGAGTTGTTTTCCCTAAGCCCGGTGGTCCGTAAAATAGCAAATGATCAAGCGGTAATTCTCGTTTTTTTGCAGCTGCAATAGAGATTTTTAAAGTTTCTTTTAGGGCTGACTGACCTATATATGTATCAAATGATTTAGGACGAATGCAGTTTTCAAAGTTTTTATCATTTTCAAAACATTCACATTTTATTACCGAATTTTTTTTCTTTTCGGTAATACTTTTATGTTGAAAATCATTGTCATCTGCTATTATACTCATTGTTTTTCCTTTATATTCATGATAGCATAAAATTAAAGGTTAGGAAAGAATATTAAGAAGGAGAAGTTATGAAAGTTTCAGAACGTTTAGAACAAATTCCACCGTACTTGTTTGCGGAAATCGACAGAAAAATTGCTGAAGCTAAGGCTAAAGGTATTGATATTATAAGTTTAGGTATTGGTGATCCTGATACTCCGACTCTACCTCCTGTTGTAGAAGAAATGCACAAAGCAATTGATAATCCTAAAAACCATGATTATCCTCCATATAATGGTACTGAAAAGTTTAGAAAAGGTGCTTGCGAATGGATGAAAAATCGTTTTGGCGTAGAATTAGATCCTGATAAAGAAATGCTTGCTAATATTGGGTCTAAAGAAGCTATTGCACATGTGTTTTTAGCTTATGTAGATAAAGGGGATTATACACTAGTTCCTGATCCTGGATATCCTGTATATCATAACGCGACTATTTTCGCAGGCGGAACTCCTTATGAGATGCCTTTATTGGAAGAAAACGGATATTTGCCTGATTTTGATAAAATTCCTGAAGATATTGCTAAAAAATCTAAAATTATGTTTTTGAATTATCCGAATAATCCTACAGGTGCTGTTGCTGATTTGGATTTCTTTAAGAAAGCTGTTGATTTTTGTAAAAAATATGATATTTTATTATGTTCTGATATGGCATATTCTGAAATGACTTATGATGGTTATAAGGCTCCATCTGTTTTGCAGGTAGAAGGTGCTAAAGATGTTGCTCTTGAATTTTATTCTCATTCAAAATCATATAATATGACCGGATGGAGAGTCGGTTTTGTATGTGGTAATGCAGATGCTGTTAAAGCTCTTGGAACTATTAAAAATAATATCGATTCAGGAACTTTTAAGGCTATCCAAGATGCAGCAACTGCTGCTTTTACAGTTGATTCTAAATATATTAATGATTTGAATAAAATGTATCAAGAACGCAGAGATGCTGCAGAAGAAGGATTTAGAGAATTAGGTTGGGATGTAAAACCTGCTAAAGCAACTTTCTATTTGTGGCTTCCGGTTCCAAAAGGTATGACTTCAGAAGAGTTTGTAACTGCAATGCTTGAAAAAGCTCATGTAGTTGTGCCGCCAGGAAACGGTTACGGAAGATATGGAGAAGGTTACTTCCGCGTTGCATTAACTAAAGATGTTGATACAATTAAAGAATGTATCAGAAGAATGAAGGAAGCAGGTATAAGATATATTTAAAAAAAATCGCGAATTAATTTCGCGATTTTTTTATTTATTACCAAGGATAATTTATTTGCCATCCGTCATATTGTATTAATCTCCCGCAATGTCTGTTTTCTGTACTATCTTTGCTGCAGTATTTTAAAAGTTGATCTCTGGTTGTATTTTTATAAGTGTAAAAATGAAAATTATCGGAATCTACTGACATTACAAATATATCTTTCCCAAGAGTATTAGGGCTTTGTATGCCATTAATATCGGCCACTATATATATAGTTGTGAAATACCAACCGGAGTTGCAAACCCAATTCCCCTCACTATCAGTGCCTGGCTCATCACAGTGTCCACCAAGTGAAAATCCTACAATAGCCCCATTAGAAAGTGCTATAATATATTTTTGCCCTCCTAATGTAGTATTATCTGTAGTTTTATTGAGATTATATACTGAATCATAACCTATCTTTTTAAAAGTTGTAATGCCGTAATTTTTTATAGGTTTTACATATGGGATAAAATATTTTTCTGTAAAACTTTTGAACAATTCTGTTTCATTTGAAGTTTGTCCGTAATAACTTCCTGTATCCCAATTGGTCATATCACCATAATCGCTTTTGGCTCTTTCAAATGCCTGAGATAAAATAGAATATGTTGCTTTGAGTTGAGTTACAGCTCTTTTCTTTTGGAAATTTGTAACCAAATTAGGCATTGTCATTGCCGCAACTATGCCAATTATTCCTAAAGTAATAAGAACTTCTGCAAGTGTGAATGCTCTCTTGTGATGTTTTATATCACTATTATTACATACTTCTGATATAAAGTAAAGAGTATTCTTTGAAACAGTTGCTATAATTGAGTTTCGCGCGGGGGGGGGGCGATTTTAAAGCTTCTTGAATAAACATTTTTCAACCTCCATTTATTTATTATTATTATTTCTTATAAAGTTATATTTGTCAATATAAATTAAATACTGTGTTTAGATGAATTAATATGCTTGTCGTAAGTGGTTATTGGTGGTATAATTTTAGTTATGGAATGTCCAAAATGTGGTTTTGAAATAGATGATAAAACGATGGTTTGCCCTAATTGCAAAAAGGTGCTCAAGCTTGCTTGCCCTATTTGTAAGACGATTAATGATACAAATACTTGCCGTAAATGCGGATATGTGATTATTTCAAAATGTCATAATTGCGGGAAAATAAATCAAACCATAAATAAAAAATGTAGAAAATGTGGCTTTGATACAGAAAAAAGTGTCATAATGAATGAATCTAATACTGAAGATTTTGTTATGTTAACTCTTGATTTCCCAAATATGGATGAAATGAAAAATTATTTGGGATCTGCAAAGCTTTTAAATAAATTTAAAATTAATTTAGATAATTTAATAAAAGATTATGCTAAATCTATAGGTTTGCGCCGTCAGTTGATAGGAAAAACTTATGTTATTCGTTGTGATAAGGACTATACTTTTAATAGCTCTTCTTCAACTGCAATCAAAGCTGCAATTGATTTATTGAATTTAATTACCGCTTTGAATTGTAAGCTTACAAAAAAGAAAAATGCTACTATTCGTTGTAATATGTTTTTATTAAAACGTAGTATTAATGATAATCCTAATGATATTGACTCCGGTTATAATATTAGTCTGTTAAATCAAATTTTGAATAAGCGTGAAGATAAAATATTGAATACTTTCCAAGTGTTAACAGACGATCATGTCTCTGACGCAATTGGAACGGATTATAAATTATCTCCATTAAATTCGGTTTTAATAAATGATGAAATGGTCATGTTTTATGAGATTGATTTAAGAGAATTTGTAAAAGTGGAGTATCCTGAAGAGGAAGAAGAAACTGAAATTGAAGTTCCTAATTTTGTTCAAAATATGTTAATTGAACAAGATAAGTTAGATGGTGAAGCTCTTAATAATTTAGACTCAAATGAGGATCCAGATAATATTTATGATATTGAAACTATCAATTTTGATGAAATTAAGGCTGATTTTATAAGAACTGAAAATGTCGATGTTTTGTTTCATATTCTAAATAAGTTTCAAGCTATCCCTAAGGGGATCGTTGCGATTAAAACCCTAGAAATGTACAAACCTTATACTTTGAAAGTTTTAAATGCAGCTTCTGAGACTGGAAAGTTTAGTAATATTATTTCTATTACTTGTTATGATGAAATGAAATATTCCCCTTATGCTTTTTTTAGAGATTTAGTTTCTGCTATTTTTGAATATACTGTTTCTCAAAAGCTGTTTTCTCAAAATGATTTTTCTATGTTTAAATCTGTGGATCCTGATGGGTTAATAAAAGATCTTATTGCTTTGCAAAAAAGAAATGATAACAATAGTGAAGATACCAGATATGTTTATTTTGACATATTCTTGACTTTATTACAGATTATTCCTAAAACACTTATTTTTATAGAAGATTTTGATAAAATTGATTCTAGTTCTTATGATGTATTAAAATTTTTATTTGAAGCTTTTGAAAAATTAGATATTAGCTTTTTAATATCTTATGATAAAGATTTTTCATTGCATAGGGATTGTCATTTTCTTTTGAGTAAGCCTTATTATACAGAAATTACTCTAAAACCTACTTCTTTTGAGAAACTAATTGAGGAAAATAAAATATATTACAGAAATATTTTAAATAATTTTTATTTTCAAAGAGTTGCTAAATATGCTTGTGGAAGTAGTTTATTTATCGATATTGCAATTCAATATTTGATTGAGTCTGGAGTTTATGCCGCAGATGACGACAGTATTGAGATGGTAAACCCAAAAACAATTATTATTCCGTCAAGTTTGGATAAGCTTGTTGCAAGACGTTTAAATCTTTTGCAAGATAATGAAGATGTTATGAAATTTTTAACATCAATTATTTTGTTGGGTACTCGTATTGATATGGGCACTATAGATAGTTTGGGGTATAAAAACAAAAAAGATATAATACAAAAATTATCAGATATGGGATTTTTATATGAGTATAATAATTGTGTATATTTCCCGAACTATAATTTGCTTAGAAAAAATTTACTTGATACAATCAGCAAGATATATTTAAAAGAAGTTGCTCAAGAATTACTTGATAAAGTCTTTAATCCAGATATGCCAAGTCCGGTTAAAGCTTATTTATATGCATTATTAGATGATATAGATGATGAACGTATTCAATGGGAACAATTAGCTGATATAAATTTATCATTAGGGGATTTTAGTGCATATTTGAATTGTACTAATAAAATATTAGATTTACTTTCTAAAAATGATGATCCTGAACAAGTTGATAGTATTGAACATTATAAACAACATTTGTATGAGAATATTTCAAATAATTTATATGATTATGTTCCGGATAAAACATCTGATATTGCAGAAGTTACATTAAAAAATTTGGAGAAGACAACAGATACGGATAAAATTATTTTATTATGTAATAAAATGATTAATGGTTCATTATTTGTTGGTAATTATAATCATGCTTTAGAATTGACACACAAGGTGTTATCTTTATTACCGCCATCTTCTTTAAATCCTGCAGATGCTAATTTTAACAGTTATTTCTTTTTAATGTCTGTTATACATATTCAGATATTATTTAATATTGGAGCATTAGTTGATTGCTTGGATATCGGTTATAAAGTATTAAATGTAATTAATAATCAAACAATAAATAATTTAAAGCCTGATTATATGTCTGAAGATGATTTTAAATCATTAATTGTTGATTCAGCAGGTTATGTAGCTTTAGCAAATGTATTGTTGGTATTAGGAAATGTTGATGAATTTTTAAAAATTTTACGCGGAGAATTGAATTGTATTCCTAAATCTTACGATTTATTTGTTGTCTTGCAAAATTTATTGCATGGTAAACAGATTAAGTCTGTAAATATAACTGTATCTGAAAATGACAGATTTGGAATGGTTATAGTTAATATAATTAATGCTTTTATTAGTTTTTCCGGAGATTATAAATTATTTGCCGAATATATTTATAAAGCAAAGATTATAGCAAAACGTAATCGTTTGCATCAATTAGAATTGTTCGCGGACCTGATGATAGGCTATTCTTATATGGAACTTGGTTCTTATAAAAAAGCTGATTCTATTATATATAAAATTATTAAAGAAACTAATAATAACGGAATGACAACTCTTTTATATGTTGCTTGGTATGTAATGAGTGAATTACATTTGAAACAAAATAAATATGAGGTCGCATTTGGTATTATCAATAATTCTTTAATTCAACTTGAAAAGAATAATACAACAAGTGAGTATTTATTAATGTTGTTCAAGTATAATATGTATAAGGTAATGATGTTTAAAAAGCAATATGATAAAGCTGATATATGTATTGGTCATGCTCGATATATTGCGGAAAAATACGGAATAAATTTCAAGTTTGATACTGATCAAAATCATTATATCGCAGTAGAAGATGATGAGGTATCTTTAGAAGAAGCAGGAATATTATTTGATGATAATATTTCCGAACAGATTCAAGATAGCCAAAATTCGGGAAGTGAGGGTGTATGAAGATATTATTTGCAGCAGCAGAGGTAGCTCCTTTTTCAAAAGCTGGAGGGTTAGCAGATGTAGTTGGTAGTTTGCCTAAATGTTTAGAAAAAGATGCAGAAATTGCTATTTTTACACCTTTGCATGGTTTGATTGATTTGAATAAATGGGGTATCAAAGAATTAGAGAACTCAACATTATGGCTTACTTTTAATGGTATGGGACATAAATTCAGATTATTTATGTGTAAATTGCCAGGTACTGATATAAATGTATTCTTTGTTCATAATGATTGGTATTTTACATGTTTTAAGGAAGTTTATCCAAAATGGCTTGATCCAAAGTATGAGCATGAAAGATATATTGCATTTTCACTTGCGACAATGGAATATGCAAAATTGTTGAATTTTAAAGCAGATATAATTCATGCAAATGACTGGCATACTGCAATGATTCCTGTATATTTACACAGTAATTACAGATGTGATGATTTTTGGAAAAATACAAAATGTGTATTTGAAATCCATAACCTAGCATATCAAGGTGTTTGGTTTGAAGATGTGTTGGATTTTGCGAATATGCGCAAAGATATTGTCTATAATGAATGGGGAGTTGAACATTATGGTAAAGTTAATTGGATGAAAGGAGCAATTAATTATTCTGATAAAGTAATTGCTGTATCTCCAACATATGCAAAAGAAATTCTGACAGGTGAATATGGTGAGGGTATGGATTATACGCTGCGTATGAACCAAAATAAACTTGTCGGAATATTAAATGGTATTGATTATGATGTGTTTAATCCAAAAACTGATAAAAATATTGTAAAAAGATATGATGTTAAAACTTTAAAACATAAAGATGAAAATAAGAAAAAAGTCTGTGAGGAATTTGGTCTAAAATACGATCCCAATAGACCTATGTACGCAATGGTATCTCGTTTAGTAGGGCAAAAAGGGATTGATTTAATCAGACAATGTGAAGGTGAATTGAAATCATTAAACGCAGATTTTATATTTTTAGGCAGCGGTGAAAAGGATTATGAAAATCTTTTAATCTGGTTATCTAACAATTCTTCAAATATAAGAGCTTATATTGGTTATCGTGGAGATTTAGCTAATCAAATCTATGCAGGTAGTGATTTTTATTTAATGCCATCAAAATTTGAGCCTTGCGGTCTAAGTCAATTAATTGCCATGAGATATGGCTCATTGCCTATTGTAAGAGCTACAGGCGGGTTAGAAGATACAGTGACCGGTTATCCTCTGAATGATTCTGACGGATTTAAATTCTGGGGTTATTCAGGTTGGGATATGATGCAGGCAATTTATTGTTCTTTAGGTGTATATCAAGACAAATATACATTTAATGCAATGAGAAAGTCTGCTATGGAAGCTGATTTTTCTTGGGGTAGAAGTTCTCAAAAATATTTGAACATATATAAAGAATTAATTTGACTTATTTAAGAAAAAAGAGCAAAATTGTGGTATGCAAGGGATTAAGTTTGAGTATTTAAAATTGCATATATCTGTTTTACTTGCAGGATTTACAGGAATTCTTGCAAAGTTAATTCCAATGAATGAAGGACTTATTGTCTTTTATAGGATGCTTTTTGCTTTTATTATTTTTGCAGTAATGTTGGTTTTTATGAAAAAGAAACCTATTGAAAATTTTTCAAATGCATTAAAAATAATAGGCCTTGGAGCTCTTTTGTCATTGCATTTGGTATTTTTTTTCGGTAGTATAAAGTATTCAAGTGTATCAATAGGTGTTGTTTGTTATTCTCTTGTTGGCTTTTTTACTGTATTATTTCAGCCAATAGTCGAAAAAACAAAATTCTCATTTATAGAATTATTTTATAGTTTAATAGCAGTTTTGGGGATTTGGCTAATTTTTAGTTTTGATGCAAGTTATAGATTTGGAATTGTTTTGGGAATTATTTCTGCAGCATTATTTGCTCTTTATACTTTATATAATCAGATAATAGAGGTTGGAAAATCTACAAGAAATATGCTTTTTTACGAATTATTAGGCGGAGCATTATTTATGGTGATAATTTTACCGTTTTACATACATTTTAATCCGGTAAGTACGATTTTACCTAACCTTGCAGAAACTTTTTGGCTGTTAATTTTAGCATTTTTTTGTACTGTACTTTTATATTTACTTCATATTTCAGTTTTAAAAAAATTGTCCGCTTTTACTGTAGGATTAGCTGGAAATCTTGAGCCAATTTATGGAATTTTATTAGCTGTAATTTTTTTCGGAGAGGCTCATGATTTTACATTGTCTTTTTATATCGGAATGTTTTTGATTTTATTTTCGGTATTTTTACAATCAATAATAAAAAATAAAAAAGCCTTTTAATAATAAAAGGCTTTTTATGTTCTAATTAATTAAATTCTTACATTTAATTATAAATTTTTCTTGTTAAATCAGCTTTTCTAATTCTTACATTTTCAGGTGTAATTTCAACAAGTTCATCATCTCCGATGTATTCCATACATTCTTCCAAAGACATTTCTTTATGAGCTTGTAATGTTACCATAACATCAGCTGTTGCACTTCTCATGTTGGTTAATTTTTTAGTTTTGCAGATATTAACCACAATATCTTGAGGTTTGTTGCATTCTCCGATAATCATACCACGATATACTTTTGTTTTTGGAGTTACAAAGAATACACCTCTGTCTTCATATTGAGCTAATGCGTATGGAATAGCTTCACCTTGTTCGTGTGCGATGATTGAACCGTTTCTTTGACGAGGAATATCGCCTGCATATGGTCTGTAATCTAAGAATGTATGGTACATAATACCTTCTCCGCGAGTCATTCTTATAAATTCACTTCTAAATCCGATTAAGCCTCTTGCCGGAATATGGAATACCATTGTAGTTCTACCTTTAGCGTTGTTCATTTCTTTCATTTCAGCTTTTCTGCCTGAAAGTCTGTCAATACAGCTTCCTGCATATCCTTCTGGTACATCTACAATCAAGTTTTCAAAAGGTTCACATTTTACACCATCTATTGTCTTATAGATAACTTCAGGTTTTGAAACTTGGAATTCATAGCCTTCACGACGCATAGTTTCAATTAGAATTCCTAAATGTAATTCGCCTCTGCCTGATACTCTGAATACATCTGTAGAATCTGTGTCTTCAACACGTAAGCTTACATTTTTTTCTAATTCGTCATATAATCTTTTTCTCAATTGTCTTGATGTTACAAATTTACCTTCTGTACCAGCAAACGGGCTGTCATTTACAGAAAAATTCATTTGTAATGTAGGTTCATCAACCTTAATCAAAGGTAATGGTTTCGGATCTGCTAATGAGCAAATACTTTCGCCGATTTGAATATCCGCAAATCCTGCAATACCTACAATATCGCCTGCATAAGCTTCTTGGATTTCAGTTCTTCCCAAATCATGAAATCCGAATAATTTTGTTATTTTCCCTTTTTCATGAGAACCGTCTGCGTGAACTACGCAAACTTGTTCTTGAGATTTTACTGTTCCGTTTTCAATTCTACCGATTACAATTCTGCCTACATATTCGTTATAGTCTAATGTAGTTGCGCGGAATTGGAAAGGTTTTGAAGCATCACCTTTTGGAGGTTGGATATTTTCTAAGATACAATCCAATAATGGAATCATATCTTTTCTTTCATCATCTAAGTCTTTAATAGCAAAACCGTTTAAGCTGCTTGAAAAAATAAATGGGAAATCCAATAAATCTTCTCTGTCAGTCAGTTCTGTGAATAAATCAAATACTTTATCAAGTGCAGTTAATGGTTCAGCTGCAGGTTTGTCAATTTTATTGATTACTACAATTATTTTTAAACCTAATTCTAATGCTTTTGATAATACAAATCTAGTCTGAGGCATTGGACCTTCTGCAGCATCAACAATAAGTAATGCCCCATCTACCATGCCTAATACACGTTCTACTTCGCCACCAAAGTCTGCGTGCCCCGGGGTGTCTACGACATTGATTTTTGTATCTTTGTAGTTAATAGAAATATTTTTTGATAAAATTGTAATTCCACGTTCTCTTTCTAGATCGTTACTGTCAAGTACACGTTCTTGTACTTGTTGATTAGCTCTGAAAGCACCTGCTTGTTTTAAAAGACAATCTACAAGAGTTGTTTTACCGTGGTCTACGTGTGCGATAATCGCAATGTTTCTTATATTTTCGTTTTGTGTTGTCATAATTCCCTGCCATTTATAAATTGGTCGTTTAGTGTAATTTTTACACTTTTATTTTACAACAGGAAAGATTTATTTTCAATAGATATTGATTTACGTTTAAAATTTGTTATAATATCTTTATGAAAAAATATATTTTTTTACTTTTAGTGTTTTTTCTGCCAGTATTTGTTTATGCGAATGATTATATTAAACCAATATTGCAAAGTTCAAATATTGAAATTTCGGATCATCCGCCTGTTGATATTAAAATTCAAATTTCCCCAACCCCTTTTTCTGGACCATTTCGAAAATATTTTTATATTTTAGGATACACAATTGTCAATGCTTCAAATCAAGATATAAAAGTTATTGTCCGTGATGTTGGTATCAGTTCTGATGAAATAATTGATTTATACCTAAAAAAGGAAAAATATGAACCAAGAAAGAATACTAGTTCATTAGGAGATACTGTTGAAGGAATAAAGGAATATGGATCAATGATTGGTTCTGTACCTCTTGCTGAATTAGCAACAATTTATTATATTGGGAGTTTGCCATTTAATGCTATGAAAACGGTTTGTGATAGTCTTTCTAAAAAGGATGCAAAATTATTAGCTAAAGAATATGAAAATATAAAGGTTTTAGAATCAAAACAAGTTACGAGTACTTCAATTGGAGTGCTTCAAAAAAAGACATTTTATGGAGTTTATGAGTTAGATAATCCGTTTCCTGTTGTTGAAGTTGAGTATAGTAGCGGCGAGAAGTACTTTTTTAAGATTTTATTTCCTTTTTCTGGGGCTGGTAAGCAATAAATGCAAATGATAAACAGCAAAGTCCGAAAAATATCCCAAAGCACATAGTTGTTCTATAAGAGAATAAAAATGCTAAATCATAAACTTTGCCTGATTCTATAAAAATGTTTCTAAATGTTTCAAATAATGTAATTGTGACTGCAACTCCAAGTATATTTCCCATATTCCTTGATAGTGCTAAAATACCTGAAGCTATACCTACTTCATGTTTTTGAACACTTGTCATAATAGCGTTGTTTGATGGTGATTGGAACAGCCCATTACCTATTCCCATAAGTCCTGAAGCAAAAACGATTTGCCACATTGCAACATTTTTGTTGTATATCGTAAATAATAAAAGTGCTATGCAATATAGAGTTGGGCCTGCAATTGTTAATTGTCTGCTTCCGTATTTCCCTGATAATCTTCCTGCAATCGGGGCTATCAAGGATAATGTAAGAGAATAAGGCAAGATTAAAAGCCCTGTTACTAATGCGTTATATTTAAGTATTTCTTGTAAAAAGAATGGTAGTAAAATGCTGTTTGTATACATTGCCATATAAGATGTCATTACAGCAAGATTTCCGTATGTGAACGGTTTAATTTTGAACATTGAAAAATTGATTAAAGGATAGTTAATTTTGTGATCTCTTACATAAAATAATATTCCAAATATTAATGTAATTATGCCAAGAGCAATTATTTTTAGCGAATTCCATCCCCAGCTGTGACCTTCTGATATTGCAAGCAGTAGTGCAAACAAGCTTATTGTGAAATAGATAAATCCTTTATAATCAAATTTGAAATTTGTAATATCGATTTTAGCGTGATGAGGGAGCACTTTGTAAGCGTAGTAAGCTCCAATTATTGCTACAGGAATACATGGGATAAATACAGAATGCCAGCCAAAGGAATTTATTAAAATTCCGCCTAATGCAGGTCCGCTCATTCCTCCAATTGCAACAAGACAGCCATTAAGTCCGAGAGCTTTTCCTCGTCTTTCGTTTTTAAAAATTGTTGCGATAATTGCTTGAGCGTTTGAAAGCATTATAGATGCCCCAATTGCTTCTAAGCATCTGTATGCAATTAGTAAACCAAAACTTCCTGCTGTTGTGTTTAAGAAAGCTCCTAATGCGAAAATTCCAAAGCCTGCTGTATACAATTTATTTTTAGGAAATATATCGCCAAGTTTTCCAAAAAATGGTAAAAACACTGTGAGCACAAGCATATAAGCAATCATTACCCATTGGATTTGTCCCATAGTAACATGTAAATCAACAGACATTGGATAAAGTGCTAAATTAACGGTTGTAGAATCGAGCATGGCAATAAAATTGCCGACTGCAGTGATTACAAACATTGTCCATTTTATTTCTTTTGTGCTCATAGTTCTAATTTTAACATATAAAAAAATTCCCTTTAAGGGAATTTTTTTATTATATTTTTACATTTTCTTTTTAACCCAATTTTCAATAATTCTTAGTGGTGCTCTTGTAATACCAAGTGCCCATTCACCTATGTTTTTTGTGATAACACTTCCTGCTCCGATATTTGTACCCTCACCTATTTCTACTGGGGCTACAAGTACTGTGTTTGAGCCAATTTTTACGTTGTCTTTTAAAATTGTTTTGCTTTTTGTTTTTGTAATCGGATCATAATTAGCGGTGATTGTACCAGCTCCGATATTTATGTGTGCACCTAGTTCTGCATCTCCTATATAGCTTAGGTGACCAGCATTTGTGTTATGGTCAATCTTTGCTTTTTTTACTTCTACAAAATTCCCGATTTTACAGTTGTCGGAGATTTCAACATCACCTCTTAAGTGTGCACAAGGCCCAATTTTGCAGTTCTTACCGATTTTATTTTTCCCTTCAATGTAAGTCGACGGATAAATTATTGTATCTGCTCCGATTTCTGTATCTTCTGAAATCCAAGTAGATGCAGGATCTACAATTGTGACTCCATTATCCATTAATGAATTCAATTTTCTGTCATTCATTATTTTTGTTGCAGTAGCTAAGTTTGAGCGAGAATTAATTCCGTATATTTCATCACTGTTTTCTAAGATAAATGCGTTAACATTAAGATTATTCTTTTTGCCCCAAGCAATTATATCTGTAAGATAATATTCACCTTGTGCGTTATTGCTTGTTAATTGAGAAAAAGCAGGTTTAATTTTTCCCCAGTTAAGACAATAGATTCCAGCATTAACTTCTTTTACGGCTTTTTGATCTGGTGTTGCATCTTTTTCTTCAACTATACATTTTAGAGAATTATCAGCTTCTCTAATAATTCTTCCGTAATTTGTCGGGTTTTCAAAAATAGTACTCATTACGGTTAAATCTGAATTATTAGAGTTATGATAGTCTACAAATTTTTTCAAAGTATCTTCTGTAATTAGTGGAGTATCTCCGCATAGTATAATTACTTGTCCGTTAAAGTTCTCTAATGCAGGGCAAACCATTGATACTGCATGACCTGTACCTAATTGAGGTGATTGCAAAACTGTTTTAGCTGTTTTATAATTCTTTTCTACATATTCTGTAACTTCTTCTGCATGATGTCCTACTATTACAAAAGATTCATTTACTATATTTTTTACATTATCTAATACATATCCAAGTAATGGTTTTTCAAATATTTTATGTAAAACTTTTGGGGTATTTGATTTCATTCTTGTGCCTTTGCCGGCAGCCAATATTACTGATTTAATTTCCATAAAACTCTCCTTATTAATATGATAATTTTACTATCCGAATACTATCAAGTCAATTTTTATGTTAATATTTTGATATGGAAAGTATGTCTAAAAAAGCTGTTGTTGCAATGAGTGGTGGTGTTGACAGTTCTGTCACAGCTCTTTTGCTCCAAAAACAAGGTTATGAGGTTGTAGGCCTAACAGGCCGTATGATAGATTCTGATGCATCAGATATTGTTGTCAATAATGCAAAACGTGTCGCAGACAAACTTGGAATTGAGTTGCATGTATTTGATGCTGTGGATTTATTCAAAGAAAAAATAATTTATTATTTTGTAGATGCATACAAGTCAGGAAAAACGCCTAATCCTTGTATTGTATGTAATCAGTTTGTGAAATGGGGTGTGCTTTTCGATTATGCAATTAATGAATTAAAAGCAGATGTTTTTGCAACAGGTCATTATGCTGATATTAGATGCATTGACGGTATTTATAAGCTCTATCCCGCAAAAGACGAACACAAGGATCAATTATACTTTCTTTATCGTTTAGGTCAAAAACAGTTATCTAAGACAATATTTCCTCTATATCATTATGAAAAGTCTGAAGTAAAAAAGATTGCAGAGAAATTTGATTTACCTCCAAAAGATTCAAAAGAAAGTCAGGATATTTGCTTTATTCAAAAGCCAATGACTGCAAAAAAATTCCTGTCAGAAAAGTTAGGTGAAAATAAAGGAGACTTTATAGATATTTTGACAGGTAAAAAGTGGGGAGTACATAACGGTTGTTACCAATATACAATAGGTCAACGTAAAGGAATTGGAATTGCTGCTCCATATCCTTTGTATGTTATAGATATAAATCCTGAAAAAAATATTGTATATGTTGGCAGAGAAGAAGATAATTATAAGAAAAATTTAAAAATAATTAATTTGAATTTAACATATCTAATTGAGAAAAAAGAATTTGATGCTTGGGTTAAAATTCGTTATAACATGGAACATAAAAAGGCTCATGTAAGGCTTTTTGATGATTTTGCAGATATCGAATTCTATGAACCTGTAAATTCTGTAACAAACGGTCAGTCAGGTGTAATTTATGATATTGAAGACAAACACTTGATTGGCGGTGGTTTTGTAGTCAGAATTTAGCCTATTTACTTTTAAGTTTTACAGGGTTATCATGCTTTTGATAAGGGGAGAAAATGAGTATGTATAATCCAAAGTCACATGATGCAGATGAATTTATTTCACATGAAGAAATTCTTGATACGCTAAAATATGCAGATGAAAATAAAAATAATTTGGAATTAGTTGATGAAATTTTAAGAAAAGCTAAATTAGGAAAAGGTTTAACCCACAGAGAAGCTTCTGTTCTTTTAGCTTGTGAAAATGAAGATAAAAATAAAGAAATTTTTGAGTTAGCGAAGAAAATTAAACAAGAATATTACGGTAACAGAATCGTTTTATTTGCGCCTTTGTATTTATCTAACTATTGCGTGAATGGTTGTGTGTATTGCCCATACCATGCGAAAAACAAACATATTCCTCGTAGGAAATTAACTCAAGAAGAGATAAAAAATGAAGTTATAGCTTTGCAAGATATGGGGCATAAACGTTTAGCTATAGAAGCTGGTGAAGACCCTGTTAATAATCCTTTGGAATATATTTTAGAATCTATTAAGACAATTTATGGAATTAAGCATAAAAACGGTTCTATAAGACGTGTAAATGTTAATATTGCAGCTACAACCGTTGAAAATTATAAAAAATTGCATGATGCAGGGATTGGAACTTATATTTTGTTCCAAGAAACTTACCATAAAGAAAGTTATGAAAAACTTCATCCTACAGGACCTAAACATAATTATAAATATCATACTGAAGCTATGGATAGAGCTATGCAAGGTGGTATTGATGATGTCGGTTTAGGTGTTTTATTTGGACTTGAACTATACCGTTATGAATTTGCAGGGTTATTAATGCATGCAGAACACTTAGAAGCTGTGTATGGTGTAGGTCCTCATACAATTAGTGTTCCAAGAATTCGTAGAGCTGATGATATTGATCCTGATGTCTTTGATAACGGAATTGATGATGATACATTCGCAAAAATCGTTGCTTGTATTAGAATAGCAGTTCCTTATACAGGTATGATTGTATCTACAAGAGAAAGTGCAGAATGCAGAAAACGTGTATTGGAACTTGGAATTTCTCAAATTTCAGGCGGCTCAAAAACGAGTGTTGGCGGATATTTCCAACCAATGCCTGAAAAAGAAGATTCTGCACAATTTGATGTATCAGACAGACGTCCTTTAGACGAAGTTATAAAATGGCTAATGGAACTTGGATACTTACCGAGTTTCTGTACAGCTTGTTACCGTAACGGCAGGACTGGTGACAGATTTATGGAAATTTGTAAGGAAAAACAAATTCATAACTTCTGCCATCCGAATGCTATTTTAACTTTAAAAGAGTATTTAGAAGATTATGCATCTGAAGAAACTAAAAAAGTTGGAAATGATTTAATCCAGAAAGAATTAAAAATCTTAGAATCTCCTGAATGTGTTAAATTGAAAGTAGCTGAAGATTTGAAAAAGATTGAAGAAGGCGGAAGAGATTACAATTTCTAAAGCAGATTTTTAAGAAATAATTGAGTGAATGGTCGGTTAAAAAATCCATAGAGATTAACGCCGACCATTTTTATGGATTTCCAATCTTTACATAATACTGTGATAGAACGAGATTTGTAATTTGTGTTAATTATATCTCCAACTTTAGGATTTTGTATTTTATTTTTGTTTATTACTTTAGTTGTATGTTCCTCATCTAATATTTTCAATTTGTATGGGTTTGGAATAAGGTATTTATTTTTTACTGTTACATAGCAAGGGAGCCATGGGTGAAAAGCTCTTATCCTTGCGTGAATTTCCTCTGCATTTTCTTTTTTGAAATCAAGCATCATATCTTCAGGTTTAATATTTGGGAAATAAGTCGCTTCTTTTTCATTTTGTGCAACTGGAATTATTATTCCTGAATCTAAGTCATTCAATATTGATGACCACAATTTTCTTGTTTGATAGACTGTTCTTGCTTTAAGTTCTTTTGATGTGTCATCTGGCATGATATCTATTTCTTGTTGCTTAAGAATTGCTCCGTTATCAAATTTTTCATCTATGAGGTGAAAAGTGATGCCTGATTTTTTCTCTCTATGTAAAATTGTTTGTAAATAAGGGTTTGGGCCTCGATATTTTGGTAAATATGACGGATGAGCATTTATTGAGGCAATTACTGGTAAGTCGATAATTTCTTTTTTTAATTTTTCACGCCAAGTGCCGACAAGAATGACATCTGCATTCAATTTTAAAATTTCTTTTTTAAATTCTTCAGAATTTGCTGATTTTAGCTTTATTTCATGAATTTTATGCTGCTTTATTAAAGTTACTTCTGGAGAACTTTTGAAAAAGTCTTTTATTGCGAGTAATATTTCAGGCATTACTGTTCTTTCATATCTGAAAATTCCTGCAATTTCACAGTTTCCATCAAGTGTGCCCTCAATTAAATTTGCGAGCATTTCGCCTTTGCCTAAAATAACGACCTTCATATTCTTATCTCCAAATTAGTATCTGATTTTGGATGCTCTGTCCATTTCTCTTTTTTGGTCTTTTTTAGCTATATCGTCTCTTTTGTCATGTAATTTTTTACCTTTAGCAAGACCAATTTCTACTTTTGCAAATCCGTGTGATAAGAAGACTTCAAGAGGAATAATTGTATAATTGTCTTGTTTCACTTTGGTCTGCATTTTTAGAATTTCTTTTTTTGTAAGCAGAAGTTTTCTGGTTCTTTCTGCATCATGATTGAATCTGTTTCCTTGTTCGTAAGGTGAAATGTGACATTTGTACAGAAAAATTTCATTGTCTTCAATTTTGCAAAAGCTGTCTTTTAAATTAATAGCATTTTTGCGGATTGATTTAATTTCTGTTCCTGTCAGCACAATTCCTGCTACATATTTTTCAATAATACTGTAGTCATGAAATGCTTTTCTATTGGTTGTAACAATTTTTCTGTCCATATTTGGATTTTAGCATAAACAAATTAACTTTTTCTGTTTTTATCAATAACTTCTTTAAGTTTATCTGTTATAATTTTTATTTTTTTAGGAAAATTGTATTCCTCTTTTTCTCTTCCGTAAATTTTTTCACATATCAAATTTGGGTGTTCATCTTGAATTTTTTCAAGGTATTTATAACCTTCATCAAAAGCATTATATTCTTCAATCATTCTATACCTGCTATTTTGTAGAAATTCAATTTGATCTTGCAGGGTAAAATCTTTTAAAAAATTGTTAAGGTTTTCTCGAAATTCTTCTTCATTAAGTTCTTTCCTTGTGTATAGATGTATGTTGTAAAATTCTTCCGTCTTATTTAAAAGTCCTTTTTCATACATTTTCCCAACTCTTGCAGTATGTTTTGGGTTCGCAAGATGGCTGAAATAGTGGAAAGTTTCGTGTAGGGTTATGTCTGTATTTAGTAATCTTATACCTTTATTATAGCTGTCTGTTTCTAAAAACATTAAAAGACCTTCAATACCGCTTTTGTCTTTATTTAATTTAAAACTGGTGCACCCTCCTTTTTTTGAGCCGTATTCATTTACTTCAATTTGAATTTTTTCAGGTGTATTTTCTTTTAATGTTTTTGTAAAAACATCTAAAGAAATCTCATTTGTCTTAAATTTTTGACTTATTTGATTAAAAAATTTTTGGTTAAGATTTTTTGCAAGTGCAATTTTTTCTTCGTAACTGCCTTTGCAAATTTTATGAGAGAATTTTGCTGTTTTTAGAACTTTAATCATAGCAACATAAAACATCTCAATATAAAAATTTGCCAATTTCTATTAATCGTATATAAAGCATTTTACTTTGTGTTTTATCCCAATTTCTTTAGGAATGCAGGTTTTACATTTATCCATTGCATAACGGCATCTTGTATGGAATTTACACCCGGATGGAGGATCTGCAGGTGATGGAAGATCACCTTTTAATATTATTTTTTTATCTGTTTTGTTTATTTGAGGGACAGAGCTTAATAACGCTTTTGTATAAGGATGAAGCGGATTTTTAAATATCTCTTCAGTTTGAGCAATTTCGACAATTTCGCCTAAGTACATTATTGCAACTCTATCTGCTAAGTATTCGATAACACTCATGTCATGAGTAATTAAAATTATAGTAAGATTATATTTTTCTTTTAATTCTTTTAGAAGGTTAATGACTTGAGCTTGAATGCTTACGTCTAGTGCACTTACTGGTTCATCTGCCAATATAAATTCTGGGTCTAATACAAGAGCTCTGGCTATTGCAATTCTTTGTCTTTGACCGCCCGAAAATTCATGTGGGTATAATTTCAGACAATTTTCATCTAATCCTACAAGTCTAAGTTTTTCTTTAACGATATTTAATATTTTTTCTTTTGAATAATTTGTATTAATTTCAAGTGGTTCTTTTAATATATCAATAATCTTCATTTTAGGATTAAGACTTGCATATGGGTTTTGAAAAACCATCTGAGCGTGTTTTCTAAAATTTTTTAATTCTTTTGCAGAAAATGATAAAATATTCTCGTCATTAAATAAAATTTCTCCTGATTTTGCAGGTTCTAATTTTAGAATGGCTTTTGCAAGTGTCGATTTCCCGCATCCTGATTCCCCGGCAATTGCAAGAATTTCCCCTTTATGTATGTCTAAAGAAACCCCATTTACTGCGTGAATTATTTTTTTACCGCCAAGAATGCCTTTGTTAGTTGTATATTCTACAAATAAATTATTAATTTCTACCAAAGATTTTTCTTTCATACATGGAATTTTATCGTAATTTTTAATTAAAAGCAATTATATATCTTGGTAAGAATTATTCTTGAAAAATTGTAAAAATTTGTTATAATATATAAAAAGGAAGGAGCTTTATATGAAAAAGATTTTTAGGGGACAGACACAAGAAACAAATAAATTCAGCAAAGCTGTAGATGTGTCTACCTGTGAAGTTTTCGGGGGGGGGGCAATTTAGAGCTTTCTACACAAGGGTTTTCGGGGGTTGAAAAAAGAAATAAAAAATGCTATATTGGTGATATGCTACATCACTATAGAAATAAACAAGGCTTTACCTTAGCAGAGGTTTTAATAACTTTAGGAATCATTGGGATTGTTGCAGCATTAACACTTCCAAGTTTTATTTATAATCATCGTAAACAGGTTGTAGAAAGTCGTTTAAAAAAGTTTTATACAACTTTTAATCAGGCAATAATTTTATCAGAGAATGATAATGGTGAAATTGCAAACTGGGAAGATCCTGATTTATCCGGAATTTCCGGATCTGAAGACTGGTATAATAAATATTTAGCCAAATATTTAAATACAGTTTCAGTTTCAAGAAAAGAATATGATTATATCGTTTGGTCAAAATTTTCAGATGGTAGTGCATTTGGTATGCGATTTTCTTCAAGGACAGTTACTACTAATTTTGATGTTTATTTTTATCCATTTGCAAAAAATGTGGATTTGTGCATGAAAAATTCCAGTGAACAAACGCAATGTAATGGTACGAAGTATTTTACGTTTCACTTTTCAAAAGGTGGTTTAATTCCATATGGAGGTTTTAATCTTAGTCGAGACGAGTTATTAAATGCCTGTGGAAACGAGAATACAGATTTCAGAAATTTTTGTACCGCTTTAATAATTCTTGATGGCTGGAAGATTAGTAAAGATTATCCGTTACGTTTTTAAATTTCACGTCTGCCTTCGATAGCTTTTGCAATTGTGATTTCGTCTGCGTATTCTAAATCTGCACCAACAGGCAGCCCGAATGCAATACGTGAAATTTTAACCCCAAAAGGTTTAATCAATTTATTTAAATAAAGGCTTGTAGCTTCCCCTTCAACAGACGGACTTAGTGCTAAAATAACTTCTTTCACTTTTTCATCAGTAAGACGGTTTAAGAGCTCTTTAATTCTTATATCATCTGCTCCAATGCCGTCCATTGGAGAAATTAGTCCTTGAAGTACATGGTACAAGCCTTTATATTCATTAGTCTTTTCAATAGCTATCAGGTCCTTTGTTTCCGCTACAACACATATTGTAGATTTATCTCGAAGTGTTGATTGACAGATTTCACAAGGACTTGTTGATGATAGGTTAAAGCAAATTTCACAGGTTTTTGTGTTTTCTTTTGCCTCAATCATGCTTTGAGCAAATTTTTCCACTTCAGATTTAGGCATTCTTAATAAGTAAAATGCCATGCGTTGAGCAGATTTAGGCCCTACTGAAGGGAATTTCTGAAAATGCTCTATCAAAGATGCTATTGATTTAGGATAAATCATTAGAAGTTTAATCCTGGAATATTAATTCCGCCTGTAACTGCTTTCATTTTTTCTTCCATAGTTTTACCAGCTTTGTCACTAGCTTGTTTGATAGCTGATGAAATTATATCTTCAAGCATTTCTACAGTGTCAGAATCGATAGCTGATGGATTTTCAGGATTGATAGCTTCTGCAGATAGTTTAATTGATTTAAATCTGCCTTGTCCGTCACAAATTACTTTAACAGCACCATTAGCAGCTTCTCCTGTAATTTCAAGATTAGCTAATTCTTCTTGAGTGTCTTTTAATTTCTTTTGCAAGCCTTGAGCTTGTTTCATCATTTGCATAATGTTCATAAGTTTTCTCTCCTAAGTCTGTATAAATTAATAAATCTCTGTAATATCCATTGTAACACAATTGGTTTTTACCGCAATTTATTATATAATAAAAATATGAAAAAATACACCTATGTTGCTGAATCTTTAAAAAACGGTAGGATAATGCGATGGACTTTTATGCCTTTAAAAGTTTATATTGCGCCTATGAAGTTTTATTCAAAGCAAGGTCAGGAATATAAATACAGAGAAATGGTTATAAGGGCTTTGAATGAATGGCAGCAGGCAACAAAAGGTAAAGTCGCTTTTAAGGTTGTGAATACTCTTTTAGAGTCTAATGTGAATGTTGATTGGAAAAGAGTTGAAAGAAAAGCTTTGGGACATTGTTATTTTAATTTTGACGGATCTAACAGATTGTATGGGGCTGAAGTGGCGATAGGATTGACTGAAGGTTTGGTTCATGCTGATTATATGGATGAAAATGAAGTGTATCATACTATTTTGCATGAAATTGGACATGCAATAGGGCTAGGCCATAGTCATAATCCTGCAGATATTATGTATACACCTCATCAAAGAGGAATTAATAGTATTTCTGAGGGTGATAGCCTTACGGTAAATTGGTTATATACATTACCTCAAGGTGCTGATACTGCAGAAGTAGCTTCAAAATATGGAATTGGCGGCAGTAATATTGATGAAATTATTGCTAAATTTATTAATCGTAAGACTCCTACTGAATTTGAAAAGGTAAAAGCATCAATTAAAATGCCTAAAAGAGATTTACTGGAGGAACAGGAAGCTATTGCAAATTTAAGAAAGTATCATATGGCATTACAAAATATCCAAATTTCTGAGGATATGAAAAAGTTTTTTACAAACAGACCAAAAAATTGATTTATTTAATAATATAGTCAATGTGAAAAATTTTTAACAGATTATTGTAAAACTCTTTGTTATTCATTATTTTTTCTTTAGTCAGATGCATTGTAAAACCTTCAAATATTCCATATTGCTCTCTATCAAGCCCTTTTTTTATAATAGTTTGAATAAAATCATTTATTAATGAGTTGCCAGACTTAATTAGATGCTCTTGAGATGAAGTTTCATCTTCTATTATGTTTAAAGCTTTTTTCTTAAAAGATGCCATATCTGTTGGTAAATCTTTTTCCAGAATATCTTTTTGCAGGTGTTTTTTTATATCTTTTATATTATTGATTTTTGGCTCAAATTTTAATTTTGAATGAAAAAATATTGCTTTTTTGAAGGAAGGAAATATAATTTCATCGCATTTGTTTTCAATGAGTTCTATTATGCTACAAAGATGCATTATTGAACCATATCCTCTGTTGTATTGGGTTGTGTTCATTGTCTTCATATTATCGTCATAAATTTGTTTTATGTCAGTATAAAAATGGCTTGTGTTTTCTGCAACATGTTGTGTAGAACTTTTTGATGAATATAATTTTACAGTTTCTTTAAAATTGTCTAATATATCTTTTTCTGATTTAACAAAACAATCTTCATTATTTCTGTCTTTGCAATGAAAGTCATTAAAGACTAATCTGTTTCCGTTTTTATGAAACATAAGTTGACCAAAAGAGATATTTGAACAATTTTTTACGTTTAGCATACTTTTGTAAAGTCTATAAATGTAAAAAATTGCTATTAAATTTTTTTAGAGTATAATAGTTTTGTATTATAATTTGATTTTTATTAAGGGATATTTAATATGACAGTTCAAGATTGGTTTGAAAAACGTAAACAAGCTCAAATTCAAAGAAGAGAATTGGAAGGTCGTGTAGAGCTTGATATGGATCCTAATTTATGGACAAAATGTGTCCATTGTGATGCTCAACTTTTAAAAGAAGATTTAGTAAAGAATGATATGGTATGTCCTGTGTGTGATTACCATTTTAGAATAAATGCAAGGACAAGAATTAAACAGTTATTTGATGAAAATTCTTTTGAAGAATTGTTTACGGAAATCAGACCTGACGATCCTTTAGAGTTTGTTGATACTGAAAGTTACAAAAATCGTTTGGAAAAAGCTCAGGCAAAGACAGGTTTGAATGATGCTGTAATTACAGGTATTGCGACAATTGAAGGTCATAAAGTTGCAACAGCCGTTATGGATTTTGATTTTATGGGTGGCTCTATGGGCAGTGTTGTTGGAGAAAAGGTTACAAAAATTATAGAAAAAGCAATTGAATTGAGATTGCCTGTCTTGGCAATTACATCATCAGGCGGTGCAAGAATGCAGGAAAGTGCTTTGAGCTTAATGCAAATGGCAAAGACTTCTTGTGCTGTATCGAAATTAGATGATGAAGGTCTATTGTATATAAATTTATTGACAGAACCTACATTTGGCGGTGTAACTGCAAGTTTTGGTATGCTTGGCGATATTATTGTTGCTGAGCAAGGTGCAAGAATTGGTTTCGCAGGCCGCAGAGTTATTGAACAGACAATAAGACAAAAATTGCCTTCAGATTTTCAGACCGCTGAATATCTTTTAAAATACGGGCAAGTAGATGTCGTATCTCCTAGAAAAGAATTAAGAGATACATTAGCTAAGATTTTGGAAATGCATGAATGTGCATAGTATGAGGTATGAAAAAAATGACAGCAGTTTTGGATTTTGAAAAACCTATTTTAGAAATTCAAGAAAAAATTGAAGAATTAAAGAAAATAAGTTTGGAGTCAGGCATGGATCTTAATAAAGAAATTGAAACTTTTGAACAGCAGGCAGAGGATTATAGAAAAGAATTGTATTCTAATTTAAAGCCTTCTCAAAAGTTGCAGATTGCAAGACATCCTGAACGTCCTAATTTTTTGGATTATGTAAATCATATTTGTGAAGATTTTATAGAACTTCATGGTGACAGAGAAGGAATGGATGATAGAGCGATTATTGGCGGGTTGGCTAAAATTGATGGTAAACCTGTTATGATTATCGGTACTATGAAGGGTAAATCTACAAAAGAAAATTTGGAATATAACTTTGGTATGCCTCAGCCTCAAGGGTACAGAAAAGCTTTGCGTTTATTTAAACATGCTAGTAAGTTTAATATCCCTATTATAACCCTTATTGATACTCCGGGGGCTTATCCTGGTATTAGTGCTGAAGAAACTAACCAAGGTGGTGCAATTGCTGTAAACTTAATGCAAATGGCTAAATTAAAAGTTCCAGTAATTGCAATTATTACCGGTGAAGGCTGCTCTGGTGGCGCTTTAGGCTTAGCTGTTGCAGATAAGGTATTTTTATTAGAACATGCTTATTATACTGTTATTTCACCTGAAGGATGTGCTTCAATCTTGTGGCGAGATGCTACTAAAGCTTCTGAAGCTGCTGATGCGTTGAAAATTACTGCTAAAGATTTAATGCAATTTGATATTATTGACGGTGAAATAAAAGAGCCTACAGGTGGTGCGCATACAAATTATGAAGAAATTTCATCAAATATGAAAAAAACTATTTTAGATAGTTTAGAAGAATTATCTAAATTATCAGTTGAAGATTTGAAAGAGCAACGTTATCAAAAATTCAGAAAAATGGGTGTATTTTTACAATAATTTCAAATTTTTAGAATTTTTGAGTAAGGTATAAGAGCAAAAATGAATAATTATTTCGAATTACAAATAAAGATCAATCCGGATATAGAAGATGTTGTGTCTGAATTCTGTTTTGAGATGCTTCCTTGTGAGGGCGTTGTTCTTGCAGAAGAAGCTTATAAAGATTTGGAGATGATCTCAACAACAGAAGGTACATTGAAAGTCTTTTTAACAGATGAACCTAAAAATTTATCAGATATTTTAAAGCAAGAACGTGAACTTTTGATGTCTAGAGGTTTGTCTGATGAAGAATTAGGCAGTTGGGAATATGTAATATCTAATAAACCAAATGAAGATTGGTCGAAAAAATGGAAAGAAAAATGGGATATTACAAGAGTTACTGAGAAAATTGTAATTGTCCCAGATTGGTTGGAATATTCACTAAAAGCAGATGAGGTTGTAATTAGATTAGAACCTGGTTGTGCATTTGGAACAGGAACTCATCAGACTACACAATTATGCATGAAAGCTATTGAAAAATACATGCAAAAAGGTGCAAAAGTCGCAGATATTGGCATGGGCTCAGGAATCTTAGCAATTTGTGCTAAAAAGTTTGGAGCATCTTATGCATACGGTTGTGATAATGATGAAACTGTAATTGAAGTTGCGAAAGAAAATGCTGTAAAAAATAACACAGAATGTGTATTTGAATTAAATACAGCTGATAAAATTAATGAAAAATTTGATTTTGTATTAGCTAATATTCTCCATAATGTTTTAGCAGAAATTATGGGGGATTTGAAACATATTATGAATGATAATGCAATAATGGTGTTATCAGGTATATTAGATGAGAAAAAGCCTATTGTAATAGATGCTATAAAAAAACATAATTTGCGTTTAATTGAAGAAGCTCATCAAGACCAATGGGTTGCATTGATAGTAAGAAAGGTTGATTAGTTGTATGGGAAAAACTGCAATAATAATTCCGGCGCGATACGGATCTTCAAGATTAGAAGGAAAACCTTTAATAGAGGTTTGTGGTAAACCTATTATTCAATGGGTTTATGAAAAAGCTCAACAGGCAAAATTAGCTGATATTATTATTGTAGCTACCGATGATAAAAGAATTTTCGATGCAGTAAAATCTTTTGGTGGTAATGTTGAAATGACATCCTCTGAGCATAAATGTGGCTCTGACAGAATTAAAGAGGTAGTTATGAGACATCCTGAAATTTCATATATTGTGAATTTGCAAGGGGATGAACCTTTGATTAAACCTGAAAGTATAGATGAAGTGGCAAAGAATGTAAAAGAAGATAAATTTGCAGATATTTCAACATTAATTAGAAAAATAACTCCCGAAGAGGCCGAAAATCCTAATTTAGTAAAATGTGTCGTTGATAATCTTGGGTTTGCGATGTATTTTTCTCGTTCAAAAATTCCATTTGAGAGAAATGTCGGAAAGTCAGATTTTTACGGACATTTAGGAATTTATGGCTATAAACGAGAAGCTCTTATAAAAATGACGGAATTACCTCAAAGTACTTATGAAATGTCTGAGAGTTTAGAGCAATTAAGAGCCCTACAAAATGGTATGAAAATTAAGACATCTGTGGTTGATTTTGTTCCAGTAGGTATTGATACTGTTGATGATTTAGAAAAATTTAAAACAATAGTATCTGCTAAGAGTTAATAAATAAGTCGCTAGGATTAACGTTAAAAAGTTCTGCTATTTTTAATAGCATATTTAAGCTAATTCTTTCCTTTTTATTTTCAACCCTGCTGATGAATTCTCTTGAACAACTAAGTTTTTCAGCCATAGATTCTTGTGACAGTTTAGCAGCTGTTCTTAATTTTTTGATATTTATTGATATAATATCGTGATATTGTGATTCTTTATTTTCCATATTCCTATTTAAACTGTATATTACATTTAATACTATGAAGCTGTACATCACCTAAATAGCTATTTTTATAGTTAAATAAAAAAATAATTTATTTTTTTTGGAAAAAGTTGTTGACAGATAAGAAATAAGATGTTATACTAAATGAGTTGTGTCTGAGAGATACAATAAAGAACCTTGATAACTGAACAGTGAAATAACCTTGAAAGATTTTGAGAAAAACGTAATCAAAAGATTACAAAATCATTCAGGACAGCATCTCTATTTAATAGAAGAATGCGACCTAAAACAGTAAACTTTAGGATATTTAGCCAAGCTAGATTTCTGAAAGGACAAACACTATAACATGAGAGTTTGATCCTGGCTCAGGATGAACGCTGGCGGCGTGCTTAACACA
>CAJMDF010000006.1 GCA_905212085.1 uncultured Clostridium sp. | reverse complement strand
TATATGATTAATTAATATAAAATAGAGGGGCTGTTTTTATGAAAAAAGGTTTTACTTTAGCCGAAGTATTAATTACTTTAGGAGTTATTGGAGTTGTAGCTGCGTTAACGTTACCATCTTTAATTCAAAAATATCAAGAAAAAGTATTAGTGACAGCATATTTACGTGTTTATAGTATTTTAAACCAGGCATATAATTTCGCGGTGCAAGAATATGGTACATATGATACGTGGGAAAGAACAGGAATTGATGATTATAATAAAATTAAACCTTATTTAAAATTAGCAGCAGATTGTCCTCAAGGGGTACGTAAAGATTCATGTTTCCCAAATACAACTTATAAAACTATGAATCCAAATGTAATTACAGGTAATTGGTCTATGTATAATAAACCTTCAGTCCGTCTTACATCCGGAGAATCTATAATGTTTTTAAGTGATGGATCTGTGACTTTTATAGTTGATTTAAATGGTAATAGTAAACCAAATAAAGTTGGTGTTGATTGTCATTTCTTCTCTTTTTATTTAGAAGATATGGCTAAAGGTGTATTAAAACCTATAATAAAGCCTGGCGGCGATTGGATAAATAGTTCTTATGGAAAGTACTGCAGTTATACAGGAACTTGGTATCCTGGTAATAGTTGTGGGTATTGGATTTTGAAGTATAAGAATATGGATTATCTTCATATGAGTGATGAAGAAATTGAACAACATTGGTAATCCGATTATAGTATGTCCATTTAGTGATTACAAAATAGTATATTCATGATAAAGTGATTAACAAAGAGGTAAATTATATGAAAATAGCTTTATTAAATCATGGATGTGCAAAAAATTTAGTTGACAGCGAATTAATGTTAGGTCTTTTAGCCAAAAACGGACATCAAGTTACATTGGATGAAAAAGATGCTGATATTGTTGTTGTAAATACCTGCTCATTTATTCATGATGCAGAAAAAGAGTCTGTCCAATCAATTTTGCAACTGGTTAATGATGGAAAAAAAGTTATTGTAACAGGTTGCTTACCTCAAAAATACAAAAGTGAATTAAAAAAAGCTATCCCGGAGATTTCAGGAATGATTGGAACCTCTGATATAAAAGAAATAGTAGATGTTGTAGAACATGTAGCAACACATAAAAAATATACAGAACATGTATCAGAAAAGCCAGATTATATTTATCCTGAAAATATTGACAGGCAACAGATTACAGTAGGTGCAAGCTCTTATATAAAAATTGCAGACGGTTGTAACTATCATTGCGGATATTGCATTATACCAAATCTTAGAGGAGAATATCATTCAAGAACTATTGAAAATATTATAGAAGAAGCAAAAAATCTTGTGGATAAGGGTGTTACTGAAATAGTTTTAATAGCTCAAGATACAACAAGTTATGGTATTGATTTGTATGGGAAACAAGCTTTGCCTCAACTTTTAGAAGAATTAAATAAAATAGAAGGTCTTGGCTGGATAAGAATTATGTATGCTTACCCTTCTCAAATGACCGATGAATTAATTGATACAATAGCAAAATTAGATAAAGTTGCTAAATATATTGATTTACCATTGCAGCATAGTAATGCTGAAGTTTTGAAAGCTATGCGCAGACCTGTTATGGATTATGAAAAATTAATAAATAAAATAAGGGATAAAATTCCAAATGTTGCAATAAGAACTGCATTTATTGTCGGTTACCCGGGAGAAACTGATGAACAGTTTGAAGAATTATACGATTTTGTAAAACGTATGAAATTTGAAAAAATGGGAGTTTTTGAGTATTCCAGAGAAAAGAATACAGTGTCCTATTCAATGGAAGATCAGGTGCCGGCAAAAATAAAAAAACAAAGACACAGAAAATTAATGACATTGCAAAAGAAAATTTCAAAGGAAGTAAATGAGGCATATATCGGCAAAATTATTCCTTGTATCGTAGAGGGATACACAGATGATGGTGTTGTGATTATGAGATCTGAACATGATGCGCCTGAAATTGATGGTATGGTATATGCAACATCTGAAAAACCTGTTGTGCCAGGTGATATTGAGAATGTATTGATTAATCGTTCTGATGATTATGATTTATTCGGAGTTATACAAGATTAAAAATATATAGTTAGAAGTTTATAAGTAGGGTTCAGAATGGAATTTATAGAAAACAGAGAAGTTGAAAAAGAACAATTAAAAGCTATATTTAGAGATATGGTGAAATATTCACCTTCAAAAATAATCGGTATGTTAGGCAATGCAATTATTGTTCCTGTCTATACAAGTTTGTTATCCCCAGATCAATATGGACTTTATTCATTATCGATTGCTGTTTTGTCATTCTTATGCATTATATTTTCTGATTGGGTAGGCTTATCTGGTTTGAGATTTTTCAAACACCATCAAATGATGCAGGATATGCCAAAATATTTAACCACATTAGTTACAATGTTGATTACAAATATATGTTTAATGTTTGTTTTGGCTTTGACATTTAGGCATAACTTTTATGAATTTTTCCATATTCCAGTAAAATATTTCTTAGCTATTCTTGTATTGATAATTCCTGTTGCAATAAGAGCCTTGTTATTTCAGCTTTTACGTGCACAATTAAAGTCAATGTCTTTTACCTTATCGACTATTGTAAATCAGTTTTTGACAATTTTATTATCAATATTTTTTGTAAAATTCTTCCATTTGGGAGCTATTGCTTTACTGTTAGGTATGGGAGTATCAATATCATTAATAGATATTTTATTAATTTATCAAAGTAATATTCTATCTTGGTTTAAGCTGCAAAAAATAGAGTGGTCATCAGTTTTTCCGATTATGGTATATGGAATTCCAATTGCTGCAACTTCATTGAGTGCTTGGATTATAAATCAAAGTAATAAATTCATTATGAACAGTATTCATGGTTTTTCAGAAGTTGGAATTGTAGGTGTAGCATATGGACTTACGTTACCTTTATTAATGACTATTTTTTCAATAATTACAGTAGCGGCTATTCCGAGAATTATAAATATGTATGAAGAAAAGATAGATGTAAGGCCTTTGATATCAAGGTTTACAGGTTACTATGTTTTGATTGCTTTGCCTGTGATTACTGTAATTTCTTTATATTCAGTTGATTATGTGCAGATGCTTTCTTCAAATGAAAAATTCCTGATAGCATTTAAATTAATACCGTATTTTGCGTTCGGAACATTTTTTATGGCATTGACTGATTATACGACTCTTCAATATCATTTGGCAAACAAAACTTATATTGATTTTATTATTAAATTAACATCAGGTATTGCAAATGTTGTGTTGAATATTTTATTAATCCCTAAATATGGATTAGTTGGTGTTGGCTTAGCTACATTAATTGCAAACTTTTTATATTTTCTGTTGAGTGTAATTATTGTATTACCGGGATTAAGGTTAATTTATCCAAAATTAATTTTTAATAGAATGTTAATTTCATTAATACCGACTTTTGTGTTGTTTGTAGTATTTAATAAGCTGATATCTTTGCCTGCTTTGGTAGAGATGTTATCATTAATGTTTGTATTTTACATTTGCTATTGGTCACTTGCAAAAACTGTTATGAAGCGTAAGGAACAATAGATATTTTAAATTTACAATTGTTAATATACTAGCAACAAAAAATTTTTTTCAATTTTATAATTTAGTCTGACTATGTATATTTATTATTAATTATTTGTAATAATAAATAGCAAAATAGATTCTCTCTTGTTAAGATAATAAAACTAGTCAGCCAAGTTTATTAATTTATATATATAGTGAAATTTGAATTAAGAAAAAAGTTTGAAAGGATAAAGAAAATATGATTAGGGTTAAAGCTGGTAAAAGAAAAGTTGTTGCATCTGCTCTGACCTTTTGTTTCTTTTTACAACAGTCATTTTGTTTGCAGGTATTAGCAACTAATATTTCCGGGGTTGAAGGCAATAATGGTATTTTTAATATTGATCCTACAGCAATAAATGGAGATATAGGTTTCCGTAAATATAAAGATTTTGATTTAAGTCAAGGAGATATTGCCAATTTAATATTTCATAATGCGACTAAAGGACAAGATATTTCAACATTTGTAAATATGGTTGATAATCAAATCAATGTTCAAGGTATTGTAAATTCTGTAAACAAAGCAGGGGATTTCACAAATGGAAACGTTGTATTTGTGTCACCTAACGGTATGGTGGTAGGCTCAAGCGGAGTTTTGAATGTTGGTTCTTTGTCAGTTATGACTCCTGATAGTCAAGCTTATGAAAAGTATAAAAGTGATCTTTCAAGACCTTCTTTAATTAAAGATTATGAATCAAAATTAAGTGCTCCAGGAACAGGAACTGTTCAAATTGATGGGAAAGTTTTAGCAAGGAATTCTATAGATATAAATGCTGCTAATGTAAATATTACCGACAGTGCTCTAATGATGGCAGGAGTAAAAGATTCGTCAAAAATTCTTTCAAATAAACAGGCTGAAAATTTATTTAATAAACTAGTTAATACAGATAACTTGAATCCTGCGAATAGTTTTGCAAATGATAGTGGAAGTATTGCAATAAAATCATATGGTAAAGATGGTGGTACAAGTATATCCGGAACAATGAAAAATTTCGGAAAAGGAAATACTGAAATAACCAATACAGGTTCTAAAGGTATAGATGTATCAGGGAAATCTATAAATGCTAATGGCGATACTTTGCTGGTAAATAATAATGGTGCTGTAAATGTATCGGGTTCAGTCGTAAATCAAAACGGAAAATTATCTGTTAATAATACAGGTTCTGGAATTCTAATTGCTTCTACAGGTTTGTTAAATAATAAAAACGGAGAATTATTAGTTGCAAATTCTGGAGCTGATGGAATTCAAGTAAATGGAAAAATAAATAATTCTCTTGGAAATACAACTATTACAAATTCTGGGATAAAAGGAATAAAAGTTTCCAATGGGGCTTTAATTTCAAATAATACAAATTCTGTAACCATTAATAACTCAGGGAAAAATGGTATTAATGTCTTAGGTAATGTAAGCGCTAATGGAATTAATATAAATAACAAAAATTCAAATGTAATTCTAGGAGATAAAACTGGTAATAATTACTTATCATCAAATGGTGATGTAAATATTAAAATTGATAATGGTAGTTTATTGAATTATGGAACTACTGCGAATTTAATAAAAGCTGATAAAAACTTAAATATAGAAGTAAAAGACGGAACAATAGGACAAGGTGCTGGAAATTGCGCGGATGGTGCTTGTACTGGTGTTGATCCTAATTCCAGAGATTTTAGTAAATCTGTGAATATAAATGTTGGTGGAAAAGTTAATGCAACGACAACAGATACAAAAGCTTCCGGCAGTAATTATTTAATAAATATGGCAAGTCGCGGTTCTGATATTAATATTGACAGAATTAAGGCTGATGGCAGAGTTATTTTGATTTCTGATTATGATCAGAACGGAAAGTCAGGTTCTTTATTAAATGCATCTACTAATCCTACACTTGCAAATGTTGAAGGTTCTACAATTTCAATGATTTCAAGTGATAAAATCGGTACTGCAGATAATAAATTAACATTTAATCAGACTGATAAAAAAGGAGGCATGGATGTATTAGCAATCAATGACATTAATATAAAAGGTCTTGATGATAAATATACACAAACAAATGTTTGCACAATGATTTCCAGAGAAGGTAACATAAATGCAGAATTCTCCGGAAATACAAATATCAGAGAAATTACAGCTGCAAAGGATATTAATGTAGTTACAAGAGGTGCAGAATTAAATATTAAACATTTAGGCTCTGTTCCATATACTCCGGAAGATTATTATGGCCCAAACGGAAATATAAAACCAGAAAATGTGAAATTGACTGCTCTGGATATAAATAAAGGCACTAGAATTGATCCATTATTAGCTGATTCTCAGGTTACTGTTGAAAATGGAAGATTACAGGATGATGGTAATTTAACAATAACTTCAGATAATGTATATGTTGATGGTAAACATATTTCTCAAGGGAAAGATGGGTTTTATACTGAAGCAGATAATAGAACAAATCCAATAGATGGTAATAATGTTGAAGTTACTGCAAAACCTGTAAGGCCTGAAGACGTAACAGCTATTGGTAGGGATGAAAATGAAAGAAACTATTACTATGATGATGTTATCGATACAGATAGTGATAGTGATACTGACGTAGATACTGATACGGACACGGATACTGATACAGACACTGATGTCGATACCGATACCGATACTGATATCGATACAGATACAGATACTGATACAGATATTGACACAGATACCGATACTGATATCGATACAGATACAGATACAGATACAGATGTCGATACAGATACAGATACAGATGTCGATACAGATACAGATACAGATGTCGATACCGATACCGATACCGATGTGGATACTGATACAGACACAGATGTCGATACAGATACAGATATAGATACTGATACCGATGTTGATACAGATACCGATGTTGATACCGATACCGATATAGATACCGATACTGATGTCGATACCGATATAGATACCGATACTGATGTCGATACCGATACCGATGTAGACACCGATACTGATGTAGACACCGATACAGATGTCGATACCGATACCGATGTTGATACCGATACCGATGTTGATACAGATACCGATGTAGATACAGACACCGATGTAGATACAGACACCGATGTAGATACAGATACCGATGTTGACACAGATACCGATGTAGACACCGATACAGATGTAGATACCGATACTGATGTAGATACTGATACCGATGTAGACACCGATACAGATATTGATACCGATACCGATGTAGACACCGATACAGATGTCGATACCGATACAGATATAGATACTGATACAGATGTCGATACCGATACAGATATAGATACCGATACCGATATTGATACCGATACCGATGTAGATACTGATACAGATGTCGATACCGATACTGATATTGACATTGATACCGATACAGATACTGATATTGATACTGATTTAGATAACGATACAGATATTGATAGTGATACCGATACTGATATTGATACTGATTCTGATACAGACATTGATATTGATACAGATGTTGATTCAGATTCCGATACCGATGCTGATATTACTAATGAAGATATGGGTAAATATGCATATAAACAAAGAGTTGTGGATTATAATGTTAACTCTATTGATAAACGTCAATATATGAGATTTAGTACTAATGATAACAAAAATCCTGTTCATTTAGCAGATAATTCTCAAATAGATTCATTATTAGATATATCAAGAGGCGGAATTGCTGTGATACATCACAATGATTTAAAAGTTGGAGATGTTGTTCCTGTTCAAATTTCATATGGAGACCTAAATATTAATGCTGATGTAAAAATTGTATCAGCAAGTGATAGACGAGCAGGTGCAGAATTTATAAATCTTGATCAAGCAACTGCAAATAAAATATTATATATGAATATAATGTTAGAAGAACAAACAGCTGCAAGAAATAAGGCTAATAATCTATCATATTTTGAATAAAATTTGTATATTGCAATAAAAAAAGAGTTTAACTTTTATTTAAGTTAAACTCTTTTTTATGCGTAACGTCTGTTGTAGTTGTATGTTTTTTGGAATATTCTATCTTTACTTAAATCCCATTGAGGAGCAGGTCCTTTACTTGTTGTGTTTGCGGTTTGTTGAGTGTTTTGAGATCCTAGTTTTGCAGCTGTAGATTGTAAGCCATTTGCTAATTTGCCCCAGTCAAATTTTTTGCTAGATTTGACTGTATCTGTTGCAGTATTTGTAAATCCTGTTTTAACTTTGTTATTAATTTCTTTTTTTGCTTTTTTGTCAAGTCCACTGACAACTCCATCTTTTATTGAACCGCCAGCTGATGTAACGGCATCTGCGAATTGAGTTTTACTGCTATTTAAAGCTTGTTGAGCAATACTTGTGCCGTCTTTAGGTACACTTGTTATTTGTTCTGTTAAGTCATTTAATTGTCCTTTTGCCCATTTTGCATCTGTAGAAATTGTTCCATTTGCCATTTGGGCTTGAAGTTTTGCGGCTGTAGATTTCCTTGCTTGTTTAGTGCTCATACCGCCAAGGCCTTCCATGCCATCTTTCTTAATGGTATCATTAACTGTTTGTCTTGCAACTCTATCTGCTGTTAATTTTTGAGTTGCTTGATTTGCTTGTTCATTTATTTTTTCAAATGTATTACCTAAATTTTTAGTTGATTTAACCGCTGCTGAACCTGTTTGTACTGCACTTGCTGCACTTGTTAATGCTCCTGCTAAGTTTCCATCAGCTGCGTATGCAGCAGTTTTAGTAATATTTGCTGCAGTTTGTCCGTAGTTTCCGACCATTTCTACAACGGTTCCGACTTTTTGCATAACTTGGCCTGTAGCGATTAATGCACTACCTACTGCTGCGGTAAAAGGTGTTGCAGACATTGATTGTCCAAGAATTATTAAGCCTTTACCTGCATAATTTACAGCTTGACCTGTTTGAGAAACTAATGCACTAATTTGTTCAATTGTTGTTGCTGTTTCTATTACTTTGTCTGTTTTAGATTGATTTTGAGTTATTGCTTTAGAATTTTGTTGGTTAACTTTTACATAGTTTGCATTAGTTTTTGTCATTTTAGTTATAGTTCTTGAAGAACTTCTTTGTAATGAATAAATTTGTTGACCATTACTTTGTAAAAGTGTTACTTTTGAACCAATTATAGTTTGTAATTCATTAATTCTGTCTTGATTTGGATTTGTTGCTTCTCCGCTGTTTGGATCTTTATTTATAGAAAAAGATGCTGAACCTAATAATGAATCTAATTCATTTTGAGCATTTTCAACTTCTGTTTGAGTTTCTTCTGTTTCTTGTACTAATTTTTGTAATTTTTCATTATCTTTTTTTAAGTCATTTTCTTGTTTTTTTAATTGTGTTTGGAATTTTTTGTCGTCTTTTTCTATTTTTTTATCTAATTTTTGAGCATCAGAATCAAATTTTTCAACAGTTTTTTGATCATTTTGAGTGTCTTTTGTTAAGCTTTCAACTTCATCTGCACTGCTTTCAGCACTAGCAGCAGCAGCTTTGCCGTCAGCAGCATTATCAATAGATTTAATATCTTCAGTTGAAGATTTGCTGCTTCCTGTTGTTTCCCCTGATGCGTTAAGTTCACTTAAACTCTTACTTGTGTTTAAGTCGTTAAGAGAATTTGCTGTAGCAGTTGCTGAATTTTTGACACCAGGCGCATCAAAAATAGAGCCTGTCATTTGCATATACGCAGGTTTATTCGCAGAAGCTTTCTTGGCTTGTGCTCCAAGATTAAGCTTTATTGCGTTTATTTTACCTTGATTGTATACGTTTGAAACGCTCATAGCTCTCCTGCTTGTTAATCTCTCTTAAATATATAAAAACTTCCTGTTTTACTTGATTTCAGCATGTTTGCATGTTGTTACAATTGTTAACAATTTAAAATGTTTGCTTTAATAATATTTTTTTGCTAGAATTAATCTAGTATTTTAGTTCATTTAAAGAGGGAGAAATAATTATGAAACTAATGGAAGGTAAAAAAGGTGTTATTTTCGGAGTATCAAATACTCATGGAATTGCCTATGCTATCGCAAAACAATTATTTGAAGCTGGTGCTGATATTGCTTTTACATATGCTGGTGAAGCAATGGAAAAACGCGTAAGACCTTTGGCTGAAGATATGAATGCTAAAGTTATTATGAGTTGTGATGTAACAAAAGAAGATGAAGTTGCAGCTGTATTCAAAGAATGTGAAAGAGTATATGGAAAATTAGACTTTGTAATCCATGCTGTTGCATTTGCTGCAAAAGAAGATTTACAAGGAAGATTTATTGATACATCAAAAGCTGGTTGGGATTTAGCATTAGGTGTAAGTGCTTATTCTTTAATTTCATTATGTAAACATGCTGAACCTATTTTAAATGAAGGAGCTTCAGTATTTGCTCTAACATATTTAGGTTCTGAATATGTTGTAGCTAATTACAACGTAATGGGTGTTGCAAAAGCTGCGTTAGAATCTTCAATGAGATACTTAGCTGCTGACTTAGGTAAAAAAGGTGTTAGAGTTAACTGTATTTCTGCAGGTGCTGTTAAAACTCTTGCTGCTAAAGGTATTTCTGGTTTTGATAAAATGCTTAAAGCAGCTGTTGCAAAAGCTCCTCTTGGAAGAAACGTTGCTTTGGAAGATGTTGGTAAAGCTGGTTTATATTTAGCTTCTGATTTATCTACAGGTACAACAGGTCAAATCTTGTATGTAGATTGCGGATGTCATGCTGTATATGCTTCTTTGGAAGAAATGGAAATTATTGCAAATTCTATTCCAAAAGCATAGAATTTTTATTATAGAAAAGAGAGCGTAGTATTTACGCTCTCTTTTTTTTGTGATATTTTTATAATATGCGATAAAAAATAAGAGGGATTTTTATATGACAGCAACTAAAATTGAAGATTTACCTACAGTTTATGACCCCAAAGAAACTGAAGAAAAAATTTATAAATTCTGGGAAGACGGAGAATATTTCAAGGCCGATGCAAAAAGTGATAAGCCTGCATATTCAATGGTTATTCCACCTCCAAATGTTACAGGTGTTTTACACATGGGACATGCATTGGATGAAACTTTGCAAGATATTTTGACTCGTTATAACAGAATGGCTGGATATGAAACTCTTTGGTTGCCGGGTACAGACCATGCTGGAATTGCAACTCAAAATGTTGTTGAAAAAATGCTTCGTGAAAAAGGTCTTTCTCGTTACGATTTAGGTCGTGAAAAGTTTTTGGAGGAAACTTGGAAATGGGCTAATGAACATAAATCTGCAATTTTAGACCAGTGTAAACGCTTAGGAGCTTCTTTTGACCGTTCAAGAGAACGTTTTACATTCGATAAAGGCTGCTCAGACGCTGTAAAAGAAGTTTTTGTAAGACTTTATGAAAAAGGTTTAATTTATAAAGGTAAATATATTGTAAACTGGTGCCCTCGTTGTAACAGTGCAATTTCTGATGTTGAAACAGAATATGCAACAGAACAAGGGCATATGTGGGAAATTTCTTACCCGTTAAAAGGTGAAAGCGGTGCAATTATAGTTGCAACTACCCGTCCCGAAACAATTTTTGGAGATGTTGCGATTGCAGTACACCCGTCTGATCATAAGTATTCTGAATTAGTTGGAAAAACTGTTATTATTCCGCTTTCAGGCAGAGAAATCCCTATCATTGCAGATGAATATGTTGATAAGAATTTTGGAACCGGTGCTGTAAAAATTACTCCTGCACACGATCCGAATGACTTTGAAGTCGGCAAACGTCATGGATTAGCTCCTATTTGGGTCATTAATAATGACGGTACGATGAAAGCTTGCGGTCAAGTTCCTCAAGAATTACACGGACTTGATAGATATGAAGCAAGAGAAAAAATTATCGGAATGCTTTCATATAACAATTTCTTGCTAAGAACAAGAGATCATGAACATAATGTAGGAAAATGCCAGCGTTGTGGAACTACTATTGAACCGTTACTTTCAGAACAGTGGTTTGTAAAAATGGAACCGCTTGCTAAAGAAGCTATTGCTGCTGTTAAAGATGGTAGGATTAAATTTGTTCCTGACAGATGGGAAAAGAATTATTTAGGCTGGATGGAAAATATTCGTGACTGGTGTATTTCTCGCCAATTATGGTGGGGACATCAAATTCCTGCTTATTACCATAATGAAACAGGTGAAATGGTTGTTGCAAAAGAAAATCCTGATCCTGAACATTATACACAAGATTCAGATGTTCTTGATACTTGGTTCTCATCTGGTTTGTGGCCGTTTTCTACTATGGGTTGGCCAAATACTGACAGCGAGGATTTCAAAAAATTCTACCCTACTACAACTCTTGTAACCGGTTTTGATATTATATTTTTCTGGGTTGCAAGAATGATTACAATGGGATTGGAATTTACAGGAAAAGCTCCTTTTTCAACTGTATATATTCACGGGCTTATTAGAGATGAAAAAGGTCAAAAAATGTCTAAATCTAAAGGTAATACTATTGATCCCGTTAAAATTATTGATAAATACGGTTGTGATGCTTTAAGATTTACAATGACTTCTTTATGTACATATGGCGGTCAGGATATCAAAATGAGTGAAGAAAGATTTGAATATGGCAGAAATTTTGCTAATAAAATCTGGAATGCTTCAAGATTTGTATTGATGAATCTTGATGGTGTTGATAATAAAGATATTGATTTTGATAGTTTGACTATTGCTGATAAATGGATTTTAGATAAGTTAAATAAAACAGCAAAAGAAGTAAATGATAATATTAAAGAATTCAGAATAGGTGAAGTCGCTCACGTATTATATGACTTCTTCTGGAATTCTTATTGTGATTGGTATGTTGAAATTGCGAAAATTCAACTTCAAGATGCTGAATTAAAAGCAAATACTCAGCGTGTATTGAGATATGTTCTTGATATGTCATTGAGAATGTTGCATCCAATAATGCCTCATATAACAGAAAGAGTATGGCAATTAATTCCAAAAGAAACTGAAACTAAAGCTTTAATTATCGCAGAATTCCCTACATTTAAAGAAGAATTGGAATTCCCTAAAGAAGCTCAAGAAATGGAACTTGTATTTGAAACAATTACATCTTTACGTAATGTCCGTCAAAGTTTCAATATTTCTCCTTCTATAAAATGCGATATTGAAATTAGAGCTGAAAAAGATGAAAAACCGATTTTCGAAGAAATTGAAGCTTATATTAAACGTCTTGCAAGAGTTGAAAAGATTTCTTATGCAGATATGAAAGCTCCTGTGCCTCCAAAGAGTGCTACAGCAGTTGTTTCTGCTTCAAAAATTATTTTACCTCTTGCAGATTTAATTGATCTGGATGCTGAAGTAGCTCGTCAGCAAAAGAAATTGGACAAACTTACTGCTGAAAAGAAATCTCTGTTAGGCAGAATTAATAATCCTAAGTTTGTTGCAAATGCCCCTAAAGAGCTAATCGAACAAACAAAATCAAGAATTTCAGAAATTGAAATTCAAGAAAACACTATTTCAGAATTAATCAAATCTCTGAAAGCATAGTATTAATAAGCATATTAAACGCGTGAAGTGTTATCATTTCACGCGAATTGTGCTGTTTAAATTGTTAAGAGAATTTACAAAACCTTTACAAATTTTTCATCATTTGTTACAATAGTCACAATAGTAACAGAGTAGTGTCGTATGACAATTGGAGTAAAAATGACATCAAGTGAGTTAGATTTTGAAGAATTATTGAAACAGTATGATTACAAGTTTCAAAAAGGTGATTTAGTAAAAGGCATAGTGTGTGGTTACGACAGTCAAGGGGTGATGGTAGATATAGGTGCTAAAACTATTGCTGTTGTACCGACTCGTGAAGCTGTTGATAAAGATGAAAATGTCGAAGAAAAATTCAAAAAAGGTGAAGAATATGAATTCTTAATCATCAGAGAAGAAGATGAAGATGGAAAATTCTTGCTTTCAAGAAAGAAAGTTGACCTTGCTTATGCTTGGAAAGAACTTGAAAAAGCTAAAGAAGCAGATGAAACAATCTTAGGAACAATTGCCGGTATTGTTAAAGGCGGTTTGTTAGTAGATATTTCTGGTGTTAGAGGATTTGTACCTTCTTCTCAATTAAGAGTTAAAGAAAACGAATTAGAGGTTGGTGGTAAAATTGAGTTGAAAATTTTAACTCTTGATCCTCAACAAAATAACTTTATTCTTTCTAACAAAAAAGTTTATGAAGACAGCGCTGTTGAAGCTAGAAAAAATGTATTCTCTCAAATTGAACCTGGTCAAATTGTAAAAGGTGATGTTGTGAGAATTACTGATTTTGGTGCTTTTGTTGACTTAGGCGGAATTGATGGATTGTTACCGCTTTCTCAATTATCTTGGAGATGGATTGATCATCCGACTGATATTTTAAGCGTAGGTGATAAAATTGATGTTGAAGTAATTGCTGTAGATCATGATAAGCAGCGTGTATCTTTAAGTTTGAAAAACTTAGAACCGGATCCATGGTTAGAAGCTGAAAAACAAATTAAAGAAGGCGATAAAGTAGAAGGTACAATTACTAGAATTAAACATTTTGGAGCATTTGTAGAAGTGTTCCCTGGTGTTGAAGCTCTTTTGCCTCATGCTGAAGTCGTTGAATTACAAAATCAGAAAGAATGTATTTTGCAGGTAGGTGACAAAATTGATACTTATATCTTGAAATTTAATCCTACTGACAAACGTATTGCTTTAACTGTTAATGAAGAAAAAATTGAATCAGGTGAAGCAGAACATTCTGAAGAATAATTTAGATTTAAAAAAAAGTGGAGCCTTTATTGTGAGAGGCTCTACTTTTTTTATGTGAAATTTAAAAATTTTTATCATTCAAATGTATGATTTTACAACTATTTCTATATATATTTTTAAATTAATACCGTATAATTTTTATAGTAATGTTGACTTTTATAAAAACATTATTATAAGAATAATTGTAAGGTAGTAATTTTTAAGAGGAGAGTAACCCTATGGGTATGGCAGCTTCACAAGCTAGATATTTAGGTTTAACAGCCAGAAAAACTAACGTTGAATATGAAGGACAACAAATAAATCAGGCACGTACAGCTTTAGCAAATCAAAGTGCGAATACATTTAATGAGCTTTTAGCTCTGGAAGTTCCAACTGCTCCAAGTACTCAGGATTACACAACATTGCAATATTCTTATACTGATGGAACTACAGAGGAAACAATTACTGATATGTCTGAGTTAATAAATGATCCTGACGGTTATAATTATTTGATTACTCATTATCACTATTCAGATGTATATACAGGTATTCAATCTAAGAAGACAAATCCGCAAGTAACTTTGGGCGAAAAAGCTACAAAAGATTTTACATCAAAAGATAATGTTAGCTATGATGCAGGAACTGGAACTTATTCCGTAAACGGACAACAATTAACGAAATATGATCCTTCTGCAGCAGATCAAAAAAATAATTACGATAAAATTGCAGCTGATTATAAAGATTTTGCAAATACAGATGTAAATGATATTTATACTTATACAGGTTCTGATGGAAATATGTATTTTACAACTCAATCAGAATTAAATGATGCTGTCGCTGGAACTGCTGATTTGAATAATTATGCGGTAATGCAAAATGTTCCTGCTTATGTTGGAAACTGTGAGGTATCAGCTTATGATCCTACTGATTCTACTCAAAAAGCTGCATATGAACAAATATGCAAGGATTTCCCAACTGAAAATATAGCAACTTCTGATAATATTTATACTTGGGAATATCAGGGAAAAACTTATTTCGCATCTTTAGAGGATTTGACTGCTTCTGCTATGTCCGGACCAGATCAAACTAAACCTTCTGAAAATCAGAATAAGTTAACAATGTATAATGCTCAAAATGTTAATACAAAAATTGAACGTCAGGAAAAAGCTTTTGTTGATTTAGATGATTCCGGTCGTCCTCAATCAATAAGATATGAAGATTCTACTGCAACTTTTGCTTTAAGTACTGAAACTAAAACTGATGAAAATGCTTATAATGATGCAATGAATCAGTATAATTATGATATGCAGGTTTATGAAAAGAAAATTGCTGATATCAATGCAAAAACAGAAAAAATTCAAGAACAGGATAGAACTCTTGAATTGAGATTGAGACAGTTAGATACTGAACAAGAAGCTTTACAAACAGAAATGGAATCTGTTAAAAAAGTTATTGATAAAAATATTGAGTCTACTTTCAAAACATTTGAATAATATGTATAAGAGGTTTTTATGTCTTATAAAAATGATAGTTATTTAGTAATAGCAAATAAATTTGGGTCTGCAAGCGGTGATGCAAAGGCTCAATTATGGGAAACTTATGACCAGTTAAGAGATTTAACGGTATCTGGTAATGGTCTAGGTTCAGGGTTTGGCGCAACTGGCGGATTTTTATATAATTTGGCAAGTTTATTTGCTCCGTCTTCATTTGCTACAGTTTTTGGCGCATCTGAATCAATGAATATTCCAGGAACTTCTTATGCTTCAAAATTCAATGGTGGGTCTTCTTATGGAATTGATTCATTATATAATTATTCAGGTTTCCCGTCAGGAGCAGCTCCAATATCTTGGGGGTTGGACGGATATGCAACAGGTGGGGCTTCATCTATTGTAAGTGGATGGGGAACAGAATCAGGTGTAGCAACAGGTTATGCTTCTGGAGTCGGAGGTATTGCTGATGTTGCAAGCGCAGCTGCTTATGGATTGGGTGCTGCAAATGGGTATGGTTTTTCAATGAAAAATTTAGTCTTGCCTGTGGCTGGTGTAATATCTGGTTGGGGCGGAATTATGCAGGCTGCAGCTCCTTATTTAGGGGAATATGGTTTACCTGCAATAGTTATGGGTAACTTGATGCAAGGTACATCATCTGCTGCGTTAGCTGCTTATCAAAATGTTACAGGGAATATTACATCTAATGCAGATACAATTTTATCAAATAAGGTTCGAAATATTGAAACTGTTTGTAAAATGCTTGATACGCAAGGCGATGTAGTTAAAAAGATGCTTAAAGAGTCTATCGATGGTGATAGCAAAGCTATTCAAAACTTGTAAAAATATTTTACAAGTTTTTTTATTTTTTTAAAGTTTTAATTTATTTAGCCGTTAATTAAAATGTAATAATTACTATAGACTGCAAAATATTAAGACATGTTAAGAAAATGCTCTAGCGCATGGCAATATTTGAGTGTAGATTGTTTTAATATACATGTAGGTCTAAAGTGTAAGGAGAAAAATGCTTCGTGATACTTTAGAAATGAATATAAAAAGATTAATAGATTTCTTATTGTATTCAAAAAATTTCCTGATAAGGAAAAATCCTATAAAAGCAATGTCAAATTCATTTGTAGAAGGAATAAAAGAATTCCTTACAATGAATAAAAAACGAAAGATGGCGCAATATAGATTAAATTATCACCGTCATCAGTTTCAAAAAATGGAACAGCTGATTGCTGAAAATAATCAGCACACTTTCTTGAGGGGAAGTCACCTCAATGAAACAAGGTAAAGGTAGATAAAAATGGGATTAATTACCTCACAAATCAGATTAATATATCTTCAACAACAGAGATTGGATCTGGAATATAAAATCCAGTTGATTACTCAGACCAAAATGGGTTTATCTCAGTCCGTAAGTGATTTGATGCAGGTTGGAAATGATTATGATCCGGAGTCTCCGACTACGAAAATGTTACAACAACGGCAGGCTAAATTAAAGGTTTTAGAACAAAAACTGGATATGCAAATGTTACAATATCAATCTAGGTTGAAGATGATTGATGCAGAATATCAATCTTGTTTGGGTATGATTGATAAAAATGTTCAAAGTTCATTTACTTATAGATAAATTAATGAATAAAAAAACGGCATTTTTGCCGTTTTTTTTTAAATATTTGTTTGAATAAATAAACTTATAATATCATTTAGTGCAGCGTATTGCTTTTGTAATTTATGAGATTGTTTTTCTAAAACATTTATTTGTTTTTTATATTCCATAATGGATGTTTGACATTCTCTTGCAGAATTGTTTAAACTTTCTTGTACTTGTTGAGCTTCTTGCAATACACTTTTCATAGAAATTCCAAGAGCTTCCATTGTTTGTTTAATAATTTGAGCTCCGGTTTGTTTAGAAACTCCTGCTGGCAGTTGATTGATTAATTGTTTTAATACCGCAATATTGGTTGGAATTTCAAAACCTTCTAAATCACTAGCAAAATTATCTTTTTCTATTATTGGAGGAGGGGTTAGTATAGATGGTTGAGAAAAAGTTGACATGTTTGAAGATTGAAAATCATTTTGAGATTCAAAATTATTATTTGGTTCAATTTCAACTTGATCATTTATATCTTGTTGAGTATCAAAATCATCTTCCTGCTCAGAAGTATATTCGATTTCAGGATTGTCATTTGTAGAATGAATATCTTCAACTACCGGAGCAGGATTTTCTACAACATTTTGGATTTCGATATCTGATTGTTTTTTTAGGGCTTCAACTATCTTTTTCCCTACGCCTTCTGTTATTCTATTACTTACCATCATGATCCTCTTTCACTGATTAATTATAATATATCAAAGAAATTATTTCAAGAAAATCTATAAATAGTTACGAAATGCTAAGAAAATATCAAAATATTTATAATAGTGCTATAATAAAAAAATATGTTTAATAGTTGTGAGGAAATATGAAAAGACGCGCATTTATAAGTGTTTATGACAAAGTAGGTTTAGTTGATTTTGCAAAAAATCTGGTAGAAAAATTTGATTATGAAATTGTAGCAGGCGGGGATACTTATGAATTTTTAAAAAACGCAGACATTGAAGTAATCGATATCTCCGAATTTTCTAATTCATCAGGTTTTTTATCAAAGGATTTTGATGCAATAAATGAAACTATATTTGCAGGGATTTTAGCTAATAGTTCTGACTCTAGAGAATTAAATGAGTTAGAAAAGTTGGCAATAAAGTCTTTTGATATGGTTGTTGTAAATATTTGTCCATTTGAAAAAATTGTTTCAGATTCGTCTGATTTAGATGAAATTCTTAGCAATATCGATATTGCGGGGATTGCAATATTGAGAGCAGGTGCTAAAAATTATAAAAATGTTACAGTTATTGTAGATAAGGTCGATTATTATGTAGCATTGAATGCAAATGATTTTGGAAGATTAAAATTGGCAGTTAAAGCATTTAATTTTACGGCTAATTATGATAGGTTGATCTGTTCTAAATTAGCAGAGCAGGCTGGAGAAAAAGCTTTTAAAACTTTTAATTTTGAAAAATTAAAAGATATGAAATATGGCGAAAATCCTCATCAAAAAGGTGCTATTTATAAAACAGACAGAATGATTGATTACGAAGTTGTAAATGGGAAAGAGTTGACATTTAATGATATTTTAAATGTTACAGAAGCAACGAATTTAATCAGTGAATTTTATGATGTTAATTGTGTATCTATAATTAGACATACAAAACCTTGTGGTGTAGCTTTAGGCAGGTCTTTATATGAGGCTTATACAAAGGCTTTTGACTGCGATCCTGTTAGTTCCTTTTATGGTACGGTAGGTTTTTCTAAGCCTGTAGATGAGGAAGTAGCTAAGCATTTAAATTCTATGGCTGTAGAGGTTGTAATAGCTCCTGATTATGAAGATAAAGCTATAGAATTGTTTAGTGATAATTCGGATATTAAACTTGTAAAATTAAATACTCCATTAAAAGAGTATCGAAGATTAACTGTTGAAGAAGTTATATTGACACCTTTCGGAGCACTAGTTCAAGATAGAAATAATAGTGAATTAGATAAAAATATGTTTAAAGTTGTTACAAAGGCTCAGCCTACTACAGAGCAAATTGAGGATGCTATTTTTGCGTGGAAGGTTGTAAAACATGCTAAAACTAATTCTGTTGTTATTGCAAGAGATTTTAAATCTGTCGCGATAGCTCAAGGGCAGACAAATGCGATGTCTGCAGTTGAATGGGCTCTTAATTATGCTTGTGATGGATCTAAGGAAGCTGTTTTAGCTTCTGATTCTTTCTTGCCTGCAGAGGATTGTATTTATTCAGCTGTTCAAGGAAGAATCAGTTTAATAATTCAGCCTGGCGGTGCAATTAAAGATCAAAAATTAATTGAAGTTTGCGATAAATATGGTGTTGCAATGATTACTACCGGAATAAGAAATTATAGGCAGTAATAAAATTAATTTTTTTCTTTCAATATTTCTAATATCTGCGGATAATGATTTATAACTTTTTCTATTTGCAAATCATTTCCGCCTTTTTTATTTGATGAAAATAATGTAATTTCATTTGTTAATCCTCTTTCTCTTTCGGGATTAACATAGGTTAGTTCTCTAATCCAATCTTTAACTACAAGAATTTTTGTATGGTTTAAAACTGCCATTGCCCAAAACCATACATCATCAGCTTTTGGTGCTAAATCAAGGAACAATTCTTTATTTAAAATATCTTTGTATAGACTGTTTGGTGGGTATAACACTCCTCCAACTCCTGTTAAGAAATTAAGGTAAGAAGCTTTTCCTCCTTTAATTTTTTTAGGCCATTTTTTATAAGGAGCAAGGATCCCTTTGTTTATTTTTACTCGATGTGCTCTATGACAGATAATACAATTTTTATTTTCATCATAACTTTTGATTAATTTTTCAAGCCAATCTTTTTCGTAATAAATATCATCATCAGCTGTGACAATTATATTATTAGGGTAATTTGTCAATGTCGGAATTAATTTTGTATAAGATCTAAGATTTTTAAACCATCCTATTGTAAGACCGTTTTCTTTTAATTTTAAAACTTTTTCAGGGATATCTTTTTCTCTGTTCGGGAATTGTTCTATCCCTAACCAAAGTATCACTTTTGCGGGTTTTACAGACTGTGTTAGTAACGAATAAAGGGTATAGTGAATTTCATACATTCTTTGAGGGAAGGATGTAAGAGAAATAATTATACCATTTTCATCACCAGTTGTTCCGCTATTTTTGTAATTTTGAATTTCTTTGTCTAAATCTTCTTTATTAATTGTCTTCAGCGAACTCTTCTTAAATAGATTAAGCATAACCTCATAATATTATATAAAAGATTATTTGCAAGGGGTATTATTTTATACTAGAATAATTTCGGAGGAAAGAATATGGAAATAAAATCATGGGAAGATTATTTTTTAGACTTGGCAAAGACCTGTGCAAGCAGATCTAATTGTATAAGAGCACAAGTAGGTGCTGTAATTGTTGGTGATGACAAAAAAATAAAAGCAACCGGATATAATGGGACACCTTCCAAAGTAGAATCTTGTTATGAACGCGGAGAATGTTACAGAATTAAACATAATATTCCTTCAGGAACAAGATATGAAACTTGCAGGTCCATTCATGCTGAACAAAATGCAATAATTCAAGCAGGTCAAGATAGATGCAAAGGTGCTACAATGTATATTTGGGGACACAATTTTATCTGTATTTTGTGTAAGAGATTTATTGTTCAATCAGGAATTACAAATGTTGTATTAAGGAAAGATGAAAATTCGCCAATTCTTCATGTAACAGTAGATGATATAAGAAGAGAATTAGAAGAAGATTAATTATAATCTTGATTTTTTGCTGAAAATCATTAAAGCCATGTAAGACAGGTAGTTAGATTGATGTAAATTTAGTAATTTATCTACTGAATTTGGATGATTTTTGCCTGTCAGGTATATAAATTTAAAAAATATACGCTATTATAGATATAGAAAGGCAGGCAATAATGTATAACAGCTTTTATCCGCAATATGATTTAGCAGGAAGAATCCAACATACAAAGTTGGATACAGGTGTAGGTAATATGCCTTCTGCAAGAATTTCGCGAGTAGAAGATCAGTCATCTCCTGATTTTAAACAAGTAATGTCAGGATTGGTTGAGAATCTGAATACAGAATTGAATGCCCCTGATAATTTGTTAAAAGATGTAATGTCAGGTAGCGGTAATGTTGATATCCATGATGTAATGACAGCTATGGCAAAATCAGAAATAAGTATTAATGTAGCTACTCAACTTACAGGTAAAGTTATTCAAGCATACGACAAAGTTATGCAAATTCAGGTATAATTTAAAAATAAATTAAATCAGAACAGACTTGGTATAAATTAAATAATTAATGCTTTCAAAGAGGGAGAAGAATGGACTTTCAAAAGATACTTGAAAATAAGCCTTTATTATATGGGATAATCGGTGCTATTGTTTTAATATTGGCTCTGTTTGTTACTATTGGTATAGTCGGTTCTTCAAATAAGTCATCTAATGGAACAGATGTGACAGGAGAGCCATTGAAGGCAGATGTTGATTTATTAACTACAGATAATGCGGGAAAAGCTATTGAAATTCAAGCTTTGCTTGCGAAATATGATATTGCCGTAAGTCGCAGATTAGATGGTACAAAATCTATTTTATACTTAAAAAAAGGGGATTGTAAAACAGGAAGAAGAGCTTGTTATACGAGTGATAGAGACCAAGCTTTAATCCAAATTGTACAGAGTGGTTTGATGGATCAAAATGTAGGCCTTGAAATTTTTGATAAAGGAGATTTTACATCAACCAAAGAAGATAAAAAAATTAGATTATCAAGAGCTATAAACGGAGAATTATCAAGATTAATAAGAAGAATTAACGGAATTGAAAATGCTTCAGTATTTATTTCAATTCCTGAACAGACAATGTTTACTTCAATGCAAAAACCTGTTACAGCTACAGTTCAAATTACTTTGGCAAAAGGTGATAAAGAAACCAGACTGGATCAAGTTAAAGTAAAGGCTATTACAAATCTTTTATTGGGAAGTGTGACTGGGCTTACAGCAGAAAATATTGCAATTACAGACACAAACGGTAATACTTATCATAGTATCATGGATGCGGAAGATGAAATGCTTCAAAGATTAGAAGAAAATGATAAGTATATGACAACAAAAGTTAATCAACAGTTAGATAGACTTATAGGCCAAGGCAATTATGTTGCAACTGTAAGTACATTTTTACGCCAAGCTCCTGTTGAAAAATATACAATAGATTACGATCCAAATAGAAAAGCGTCTGTTACCGAACAAACTTTTTCAGAAGGATTAGGAGATAAAACAAATGATTCAAATAAAAATGTTAATGCTGTAAGTGTATATCTCCCAAATGGGCTGCCAAACGGAGCTTCAGATTCTTCTCAAAACAGAAATTATTCTCGTACTGCTAGAGAAACTCAATACGGAGTGACAAAAACTCAAACAAATGAATATATTAAACCTGGAGTTGTAGAAGATATATCAATAGCTGTAACGTTAGATAAAAATGCGTTACCGGCAAATACAACTTTGGAAGAGTTGAAAGAATTAATTGCAAAAGCCGCAAGTCCAAAGGTAAATCCAGATAATGTATCAATCGCATTTTCAGATTCTACAGATCCATATTTAGCATCAGACAGACCTGCAAATCTTCCAAAACCGGATGAAACAGGTAATCCATGGTGGCTTGCAATAGCTTTGAGTGCAATTGGATTAATAATTGTGTTTAAAGCTGTATCAAATAAAGTTCAACAAGTTCAAGAAGCAAACAGACGAGAAGTGGAAATGTTAAGACAAAAAACAGCTCAACAGGAACAGCAATTGTCTGATATTAACCAAAGAGCAGCTCAATTGACAGAAAGACAATCAGAATTGGCTCAAGGGCTTGTAGAACAACAACAACGAGGGTATATCCAACAACAAAATCCTGCTCAGTTAGCAGACACTTTATCTAATTTGTCTGCAGAGCTTTCAAATGCAGATGACGATGAGGCAGGTGAAAAGATAAAAAGTTGGATTGAACAAGGGTAGTTTTTACGGCTAAATTTTTAAGGAAAATAGTTTAGCTTAAAAATAGGAAAGGAAAGTTTATTTAGCAGAATAAGTGTAAATATAAGTTTGGTTGTATTTAAAAATTATGGACTTAGGAAGCATTAATAAGCTTTGGGATAAAAATGGCAATAGAAGGTTTTGATTACAAAGGGTTCGCCCAAAATTTAGCACAACAGGCGTTAGAACTAATTCCGCCAGATTTTAACGATAATCAAAAAAATTATGTTGCAAATACTTTATTGAATTTCTCAACAGTGGCTGGTCAAGCTCTTTATGATGATGAATCTTTAGGGTTTAACCTTGACCAGGTAATAATGATAACACAGATTATTGCAGAATGGTCTTTTCATAAATCAGTTGACTTAATTCGTTCTGGTATCCCTCAACAATATTGGGATCCTATAATGCAAAAGATTGCGTATACCATTTTTGAAATTGCTAAAAATGCTTTTCACCAAGGACTTCCGCAAGACCAATGTTTGCAGTTGATAGAACACCATGTAAAAAAGACATATCTTGATTGTATTTCTGAATTAAAGGATAAAAATCTTATTAATCAGGAACTTATGGAAAAAGCTGCAAGCCAGTCCAATATTGACGCTATGATGCAACAGCAGGCTCAAGCAGAGCAAGCTCAGGCACAAGCTCAAGCAGCTCAGGCTTCAGGAAATACAGCTCCTATGCCTCAAGGCAACAATACTTCAGTCGCAAATCCTTCTTTACCTTTAGGGGCTGATGCAAAAGTTTTAAAATTAGCAACTCTTGCAATGTTATTTAAGCAAATGCGTCAAGAAAAAGTTCAAACAATTTTAAATAAATTTAACCCTGAAGATGCTCAATCAGTTATTAAATTTATGGGTATGCCGGATTTAGGAACAAAAGTTGATCCGGGAGTTGCGTTAAGATGTCTTCAAGAAATTAAAACGAATTTGCCTCATGCAAATCAAAATGTTACTCCTTCAAGAATAATTGCAAAAATTCAAAATGTTTCGCAATATTTAGATAAATCTCATTTAGAACAGGTAATAAGAGCGGAACGTCCAAAGGTTAAAAGACTTGTATACAGTGCTTTAGAGGGAGAGTATTATGAAATTTCCCCAAAAGTTGCAAATATTATTGCCACACACCTAGAGGATAGTGTATAATATAGTTAATCATGATTATAAAAAAGAAATCCGGCAGACCGGTGGAGGAAATAAAAGAAAATCAGGTTCCAAAAGAACCTGAGACAAAGATTGAAGAAGATAAGATTGATCTTTTTAATCTTGATAATATAGATTTCAAACAACGTCAGGAACGTAGACGTGGTGACAGAAGAAGAGGTTTTAGGCGAATTGATGACCGGAACCTTATTTCTCGTGCAAGAGAAGAAGCTCAAAATATCAAAGAGGCTGCTGCAAAAGAGGGATATCAAGATGGCCTTACTCAGGCTAAAGCTGATATTGAGGATGTAAAAAATGCTATTACATCATTTGTAGGTGCAAAACAAGAAGTGTTTGAATATATCGCTCCTGATATCTTGGAAATAAGTGTTGAAATTGCACAAAAAATAATTAAAAAAGAATTACAACAAGATCCGACAATTATTCTTGATAATATAATGGAAATTTTGAAAGGATTATCCAAAGAGGAATCAAAAATTACCTTAAAAGTAAATCCTGCTCAAGTGTCTTTATTGAAATCAGAAATTCCTAATGTTATGAGTAATATTGGTCTTGATGCAAAAGTTTTGATTGTACCAGATGATACAATTATGGAAGGCGGTTGTATAGTAACAACCACAAACGGTGTAATAGATGCAACAATTGAAACTCAATTGGCAATAATAAGTGAGGCTCTAAAAGAAATTTAATGGCACAAGAACAAGCTCAGCAAGGAGCAAACGGAACAAATTTAAGTGAAGTTTTTATGGCAATATTTGTATTATTGCTTATAGTTCTGTTGCTTGTAGAACTTCCAAACTGGGTTGTAAATTTTTGTATAAGTTTGAATATTGCATTGGGTGTAGTTCTTCTGATGATTTCTTTGTATGTTAAAAAGACATTGGAATTAGCGTCATTCCCGTCAATCATATTGATTGGTACAATGTTTAGGCTTGTATTATCTATTGCTTCTACAAGATTGATTTTGTCAAAAGGTGAAGCAGGTGAGGTAATTCACGCATTCGGAACATTCGTTACCGGTGGTAATATGATTGTAGGTGGTGTTATATTCCTTATCATTACTGTTGTTCAGTTTATGGTAATCACAAAAGGTGCTGAACGTATCGCCGAAGTTGCTGCACGTTTTGCCTTAGATGCGATGCCAGGTAAACAGATGACTATTGATGCGGATTTTAATGCGGGATTGATATCTCCTGAAGAGGCGACTAAAAAACGTGAGGATTTGCAAAGAGAATCAAACCTGTTTGGTAGCATGGATGGTGCTATGAAATTCGTAAAAGGGGATACAATAGCTGGTATTATTATCGTATTAATTAATATCATTGGTGGTTTGTGTATAGGGTGCTTGATGAATCAAATGCCTATTGCCGATGCTGTATCTAAATATACGATTTTAACAATTGGTGACGGTCTTGCATCTCAATTGCCTTCCCTTTTAATGTCAATTGCTGCCGGTGTATTTATGACTCGTTCTTCTGCTGCTAATTCTTTAGGTACAGATGTTACGGGGCAGATTGTAAGTAAGCCGAATGCGTTATTTTTGGCTTCAATATTCCTATTTTTCCTTGCTGTTACAGGTCATACTTGGTTCTGGCAAGGTACGGGGTTACCATTTTTGCCATTCTTTATGTTTGCAGTGGGATTATTTATTGCAGGCTTCTCTACTTTAATCAATGCCGATGTTCAATCTCAATTGGGACAATTAGAAAATGTTCGTCAAAATATGCAAGATCTTGTTAATCCTAACAGAATGTATGAGCGTTTAGGGGTAGATGTTTTAAGTTTGCAGGTTGGTTCTAACTTACTTGTAATTGCTGACCCTGACCAAGAAGGACAATTGCTTGCTAAAATCGCAGCTTTACGTCAAAGAGTTACAGATGAATTAGGTTATATTTTGCCAAATATAAGAATTATGGATTCATCAGCATTGGATGCTAATGAATATATGATCTCAATTCGTGGTAATACTGTTGCAACAGGCTATGTTTATCCTGGGAAATTGATGGTTATTGCAGATCAGTGGGATGCGATGAAAAAAGAAGTTCCTCAAGATGCAATAATCGGTATTGATCCTACATACCAAACTCAGGCTTATTGGATTTCTCCTGAAGATGCAAAAACTGCTCGTTCTGTAACAGCAGTTGATTCGACTGATGTAATTGTTACACACTTGCAAGAATGTGTAAGAAAACACGTTGATGAAGTTATGACAAAAACTGATGTATTGAAGCTTATGGAACTTGTTCGTTCTCAAGATCCGACATTGGTAAATGACCTTGTACCTACAATTATTTCTACAAGTGACTTAAGAAAAATATTTGTAAACTTAATCAGAGAAAAAGTTTCTATAAAAGATATTATATTTGTATTTGAAAGACTTTGTGATTATGCAAGATTTTCAAAAGAACCAGATATTTTATCAGAAAGATTAAGAGCTGCATTAGGACGTCAAATATGTTTGGCTAATGTTGGTGATGACAAAGTTTTATATGCCTTAACTCTTTCTCCAGAATGGGAAAAAACTCTTGATGACAGTTGCCAAAGAACAGAATTAGGTACAATGTTCTTGTTAAATCCTATGCAGGTTCAAGAATTGATTGAAACAACGGCTACAACATTAATGAGAGCGCATCAGGCATGTGGTCAGCAGCCTGTAATATTGTGTTCTCCAAGAATTCGTTTACCTCTTTATCAACTTTTGGAACGTCATATCCCGACAATTGTTGTAATTTCTTATTCCGAATTGATTACGGATATCAAAGTTGAAGCGATTGATACTATTGGCGAATCTTATGCTGTTGAATAAAGAAAAAAGGAGTGATAAATGAAAAAAAATATTATTGTATCTGGTGTGGTAATTTTATTTTTAGTTATCTTGTGCTATTTTGGGGCTCTAAATTCAAAACTTTTTGCAAAAGATTTTCCAGAATATAAGAAGTTAGTACAAGAAGCTTTGCAAAGTGAAAATTGGTCTGAATTAAATAAGTATTCAGATGACATTATAAAATATCATCCAAAGTCCGCTTTTGGTTATTTTTCTAAAGGTATAGCGATGGATGAGTTAGGAGAATATGAACTAGCTATTGTTAATTATTCAAAATCAATTGAATATGAGCCGAATAATGCTGACATTTTTCAAAATAGAGGATTAGCATATTATCATAACAAAGATTATGATAATGCTATTGCGGATTATAAAAAAGCTCTTGAATTAGATCCAAATAACAAATTGGCAGAAGCTCAGATGCAAGATGTTATTAATGCTAAAAATGGTTTTGTAATTGTAAAAAATGGAAATGTAACAAATTATCAATCAATTAATGATCCTTTTTATCTTGTTGAAGAATATAAACAAATGCCTGAAAAAAAGAAAAAGGAAATAGTAAATTCTGTAAAAAATTATTCAGCAGATGTTTTGCCAATTTATTATATTGCAGTTGCTGAGGATATTTATCCTACTGATAAAAATTTAGCTTCATTTTTATATGCTCTAGGACGTTATAGATCAATCCAAGATGTAATGGTATGTGCTGATAAATCTGCATATCAAGCTGCCCGTATGTTACCTTTGGTTGCTCCTAAAACTGCTGCTTATATATCAAAAATGAATAGTAATGATTTAGCTAATTTGTTGCAAAAAGTATTGGATTTTGATTCAAAAAATCCGAATAGACCAGATCCAAAATGGATTTGTTATCATGGTGTTGAAGTTTTTTCAAATAAAGGAAAAGTTTCAACAATCTCTAAAGATGAATGGAATAAAAATAAGAATAAGATGAGAGAATCGACATCTAAATATATAGAACAATTAAGATCGAAAGATAAGTAGATTTATATATTATGAAAAAATTTATTTTATTTTTAATATCAATATATCAGAAAATTTCTAAACATACTCCTGCAGTATGTCGGTTTTATCCGACATGTTCAGAATATACTCGTCAAGCGATTGAAAAATATGGAGTTTTAAAAGGCGGTTGGCTTGGAATAAAAAGAATTTGTAAATGCCACCCATATCATGAAGGTGGGTATGATCCTGTGCCTTGAATTTATGTAAAAGATACTTTATAATTATAATAATTGAAGAAAGGAGCGAAATATGAAAAGATTTCAAGCAGAACAGGTACAAAAATTCTGTAAATTGCAAGATTTTTGTGTAGGTCAGTCTGCACACGTAGTGCTCGGGGGGGGGGCAATTCTTTAGCTATATCAAGAGTTTTTACCTCTTTTCGAAATTATAAATGGTGTTATGATAGTAATATAACTTGTCGTTACAGTATAAAAAATGGGTTTACTCTTGCTGAAGTGTTAATTACTTTAGGGATAGTAGGTGTTGTTGCTGCTTTAACTTTACCTTTATTAATTCAAAATTATCAAAAGAAAGCAACAGCAACGAGTGTAAAAAAAGCGTATAGTGAATTAAATCAAATAGTAGAAAGAGCAAAGGCAGATTATGGAGATCCATCTGGTTGGAGTTATTATGAACAAGATAATCTAGCTAAGTGGGTTCAGACTTATATTGAACCATATGTTAAAGTAATAAATTCAGGAACTTGTACATCTGGAAGTAAATGTTTAGGGCTACCTCTTATACATCGGTTGGGTTATAATATTGCTTCAAATAGTGCAAATCCTACACTTCCACAATATATGGTGGTAAAAGGGGGAGATTCTTTAGCGTACGCTTTTTTTAGGTATGGTGGTGTATATGAACCTGTGACTCGTGTAAGGGTATATATAAGAAGTCCAAAGACGACATTTGCATTTGTTGGCAAAGATGTGTTTACTTTTATATTAGATAGGCGAGAAGCTAATCCGACTTTTAGACCTTATGTTCCCCATAATTATAATTTCCCAAAATATAATTATGATAGGACTACTATTCTAGGTACAGGTTGGGGTGCTTGTAATCCCAAAGCTTCAGGTGGAGGGTATTGGAGCCCTGGAGATGCTTGTTCTGCTTTAATAATGCTTGATGGTTGGGAAATTAAAGATGAATATCCATGGTAGTTATTATTTAACCCACTTGAAGCTCTTTACGTAGTTTGTACCGTTGATGTCACCGTTGATGTCAACGGTAAATATTCTATAGATATTTGTAACATCTTTTATATTTGGGATTTTCCCGATATCTTCTTGTAGTAACAATTTTTCTGTTGCATCGTTAATACCAGGAATTGTATTAAATAATGTATTTAAAGATGCGTTTTTAATTTTACCGAATACTGTAGTTATATTTTTAGTAAGGCTTCCATAAATTTTCATATCAGCAATTGAAGTCAATAGATTGTATGAACCTGTCATATACATATTTAGATCATGCCCGTCTGAATATATGTTTATATTATTTGCAATGCCGTCTTTTAGGTGAATGTCTCCATAAATGCTATCAAAGTCTCCTGTTTTAAGAGGTGTGATTAAATCGACAAGGCTGTTAATTGATAGACCAGTAAAGCCCCCTTTTAGTAAGTTTCCTGCTTTTAGCAAGTATTCAAGGGAACCAAGTTTTGGTATTTTCCCATCTGCAATTTTAAATGTGCCGCCGCCTGTAAGAGTTTTAAAACAGTCTTCTTGAGAATCTCCGGTGCAAATAAGTGTGAAATTACCGTTTACAGAGCCATATACTTGTCCTTTTAAATCAAATAGAGCTTCTGACATTATAAGTGCGTTTGCTCTGTCAAGATTTATGTCTAAAATTGTTTTGTGAGTATCAAGATTATGCTTAAAGTTACCAGTTACATTGCCTTCTGCTATATTAAATTTAAAATCTTTTACATCTGCTATACCGTTTTTATCTAAGCTAAAATTAGTTGTGAAATTTTTAGCGTTAATATTTCTTACTTGGATTTTGTCAGCTTCAATAAATGCTTTGTGAATTATTAGTTGTGAAATATTAAAAGGTTGTATTGTTGTTGGTGTACTTATGTTTTGATTTCTTATATTTTCAGCTTCTATATCTCTTAGGGTATCTGTTATTTTATTTACATTTAAGTCTGCCAGTTTGATTTTTAAGTTATTCACAGTATATGGCGGAATTAATTGATTTTTCATTTCCGCATTTAACAATACATCATTTGTAAGAACTGTACCCTTGCTATTTATGAAGATTTTGTCATGTTTAAAATCAAGATTTACATCGTTAATAGTTGAATCGAAAAATGGGATATCAATACTTGTGATATTTAGTTTTCCTTTTATTTTCGGGTTCAAAGATGTCCCGTTTAAGATTAGGTCAGATGTAAATACACCTTGTTTCATAAACGGTTTTCTGAAAATTATGTTAAATATTTTTGCATCGGTAGGAGTTTGTGTCTTAACTTTAAAATCGTTAAATCCTATTATGTTATCATTGATTAAATTTAGAGTACCTTGTGCATTCAGTTGAGTATTTACATAAGGTTTGTTATTTTGTGATGTTATAATTTTGTCATATTGAAGATGATTTATTCTGATTCGGTTAGGAGAATAAGTGTTATCAACAGTTATTTTTACCGGGTTTTCAACATCACCTATTGATGCTCCCATGTAATAAATGCTCGAATTATCAGCAATTTTTAAGATTGATTTTGTATTCAAATTATTGATCGGTCCATTTAAGTTTGATGTAAAAATAACATCCCCTTTTATTTTTATAGGATAGACTGATTTGTTGTTGAAAAATTGATCGAAAAATTCTTGGGTTGGTTTTGCATTAATATATAAATTAAGTTTAGGATCTTTTTCAATATTTGCAGCAGAACCGTTTATGAACACAGGCATTTCGCCTAATTGTGCATTGATTTTATTTAAGTTAAGCAAATTATTTCTTAACAGAATATTCCCGCTGTTGATTGTAAGTTTTAAATGTTTGGGCTTATATAAAAGACTTATATCATCAAGCTTTGTGAAAGCGTTTAGGTTATTATTTCGTATTTTTGCTGATAAATTTATGTTCCCGTTTAGGAAATCAATATCTTTGAATTGTTTAGCCAAATCCGGCGGTAAAATAAATTGTAGCGCTTGATCATTTATAAGATTTAAGTCCAGTGATGTTATTTTACAATTCCCGTTTACTACTCTGTGTTTATTGAACATTTTAGAAATATTCAAAGAAATATTATAAGGACTGTTTTTGAATGTTCCTTTTAAAAGAGGTAATTTGAAATTTGAATTGTTTAATTCAAAAGAACTGTTGTTAACTATTATTGCACTTTTTGATCCTTTATTTGAATAAATTTTTCCTTTCAAATATATATTATCAAAATCTATATTTTCTAAACTCCCTTTATATTTGCCTACAAAGCTTGTATTAATTGTTGCAAGATCTTTTTTATAAGGAATTTTAAATTCAGGAGGTAGAAATTCTATACCATCACCGATATTGAATTTATTTGAAGTTATTGTTGTATCGCAGTTATTATCTTTAATTTTTCCGTTTATATTAATCTGTGATTTGTCTAAATGAGATGCAAGTTTAAAATCTGCATCCATATTATTGAAGTTTAAGATGCCTGAAATGCCTGAAATTGTTGCAGGAACACCTTTTAATTTAATTTTATTTGATAATAATTCAATTTGACCTTTCGCAAAAAGATTCTTATTGAATACGATATCTTTTGGATCTTTAACTTTCCCTGTAAGATTAATTTTTATATTTGCATTGCCATAACCGTTTTCAATAGGTGCAATAAGTTTTTGTATATCGACGAGCATTGGAGAGGTCTGTATCGTTTTTAAAAGTTTTTCTAAGTTTTGATTTTTTGTAACTACATCAAAATTCAATACTCCGATAAGTGAACAAGTACCTTTTACAGAGATCGGCTGACCGTTTAACATCGCTGTTTTTGTTTGGAATAATGTGTTTTGATTATCAAAATCCAGAGTCCCTGAACCGTTATTCAGCACCATGTTATGAATGTCTAAAAATGATACTGTTGCATTATGAAAACGGAATTGTCCCCAGCCATGAGGATTTTCTCTAGTACCTACTACATGAAGATTTATTCCGCCTTTACCTTTGATATCCATAATTGGAACCGGACCAAGTTCAAAATGTAGAATGTCATGGAGCGGATTAAGTACAATTTGAGCTGTTTTTAAATCAACATTATCTGTACTTGTAATATTCAAATCAGCATATTTGTCATTATATAAGTTAATAGGGCCTTTTACATATACGGTTTCTGTTGGAGAAGTCGGGACTTTTACGTCCAGATCCAGTTTATCTCCAATGAATTTAATCTTAATTATTGCTTTTTCCGCATTTGGTATTGGTTTTACCATATAAGCATTTGCAACCAAGATGTTTCCTTTTACATCAGGAAAGTCTGCTTTCCCCTTAATCTCAAGATTGCCAGCCACATCACCCCAAAAGCCTGTTTTTTTCAATAAAAGTAGATTAATATCAGGACATAAATTTTCGTCCCCCGGGAGTAAAGGAATTATTTTTTCAGCTTTTGAATTGTTAATTGATACTTTTAAATTAAGGTTAGGAAGTTTTGAATTTAATTTTGTAATTTGACCATTTGAGAAAGCTTTAATACCATCTCCTGAAATTTTCATTTCGTTAATGTCAAGTCCGTTTTTGATAGTATTAATATCTGTTTTTATTGTTAATTTACCTTTGTGGTAGATAGATGTTGTAATATCATCTTTAAAAATTCCTAAGTTATTAATGTATAAACTCGTTTTGATTTGTTTATGGTTATCTGTTTTTATATTTGTTTTTGCAGTAAAATTTATAAGACCAGAAATTGATTTAATTTTGTTTTTTGATAAAGCTTTTGCATATATTGAGAAGTCTGATAAATCTAGATTTACAATATTCCCAGATATATCTAATTGGTCGTCTGATATTTTATTGAGTGGTAATTTTAAATCAATATCAGCATTTAATGATGCCTTTTTCTTTCCTGTTGTTAAATATGCTATTGTTGAAAAATTAATATGTTTATCTGCTGTGAAATTATTAACGGTCAAGTATTTCCCGTTTAGAGATATCTTTTTATTTTGAACTTTATCATCTAAATTAATATTATAGCCGTCAATATCTATTGATGCGTGTTTTAATTTTAGTGGAGATTTAATTTGTGTATCAAGTGCATATTGCCCAAGTTTAAGTTTTGAATCTTTGTCAAATAAAAGATTGATTGTTGCATTATTGGCAGAAAAATATTTAATATCTAAATCTTTAAGAATTAGCGGTAGAAGTCTTATGTTTATATAAGGATTTTCGATGCAGAATGCATTTGAATTATCATCATTAAGTATGGCTAATTTATCAGCTTTTAGCCATACAGAAGGTATTAATCCCATTTTCAAAGACGGATTTGTAATTTTTATTTTATATCCTGTCTCTTTAAATACAGTTTGTTCAATAAAACTTACTTGTTTGGGCAAGTTAACAATTGCAGGTATTCCAAAGTAATAGGTGCCATACAAAACCGTCAATGAAAATAGTATTATTAAATATTTAAAATTCCTGCCCATAACCTGATATGATTATACGATTAAAATGTATAAAATTAAAGGATTTCGGCAAAATGTTACAATATAAATACTAGAAGGTGAAAATAGTTGTTATTAACCTATTTTGGGATATATTTTGTAACAATTTTATCTGAAATAGTTTAGTAATTTTCACATAGCACTTGAAAATATGCTTGAGAATGATGACAATTTGGACATTTTTTTGGTGCGGATTTGCCAAAATGAACGTATCCGCATTCTCTGCAAAGCCAGTATGTGTCGTCTGATTTTGCGAAAACTGTATTATTTTTTATGTTTTCTAATAATTTTAAATACCTTTTCTCGTGGTGTTTTTCTGCTTCGATTACATATTTGAATGTATCTGCAATTTCATCAAAACCTTCTTCTTTTGCAATTTTTTCACTATTAGCGTAAAGTGTTGTCCATTCTTCGTTTTCACCTGAAGCTGCACTTTTTAGGTTCTCTTCTGTTGTACCAAGTTCAAACGGATAACTTGCGTTGACTTTACCTATAGTGTTTCCGATGTGCTCATAAAATAATTTTGCATGTTCTTTTTCGTTTTCTGCAGTCATAAGAAAAATTTCTGCAATTTGTTCATATCCTTCTTCTTTAGCTTGTTTTGCAAAATATGTATATCTGTTTCTTGCCTGAGATTCTCCTGCGAATGCGTTTATTAAATTTTGTTCTGTTTTAGTACCTTTTAATTCTTTCATAATTTCCCTCCACAAAAATATTCTGCTCCGTTTTATCAATTGATGATATTACCCATATTGACTATTGAGGATAGTAAATTATACTGCCTGAGTCGGATTATATCTTGCAGAAAAATTTTAATAATGGATTATGTAGAAGTAGGGAATTGAATTATGAATTTGTTAGATTATACAAAAAGATTATCCGAAAAAATTAAGTTTTATGATTCTATTGCACAAAACAATTTTTGGAATATGAATACAACTAATCCTTTTGCTAAACCGATTAGTTTTACTGTAATATGGGTAGAAGAAGATTGCAATGACAATACAAATTAGTCCTTAATCCTTTTACCGCTCATTTTATCAAAGAAGTATAGATCTTTTGGGTTAATACTTAATTCAAGAGTTTTTTCAATGTTGAAATTTGCAGGAAGTTTTGCAGAACATTTCTTGCCGCCAATATTAAAATATGCGATTTTTTCACTGCCTAATAGTTCTGTGATTTCAACATCAACTTTGAATTTGATTTCTCCTCCGCATACCATTTTCTCAGGTCTTATTCCTATTATAATATTTTCTTTGGTATTATATGGAAAATCCTCGCTTGAAATAAAATTCATTTGCGGAGAGCCTACAAATCCTGCAACGAAAGTATTCGCAGGGTTATTGTAGATTTCTTCAGGATTTGCAGCCTGTTGAATTATTCCTTTATCTAATACAACAACTCTATCTCCCATTGTCAAAGCTTCTGTTTGATCATGGGTGACATAGATAAAAGTTGTTTGCAATTTTTCATGTAGCTTTTTAATTTCAGATCTCATTTGGACTCGTAATTTTGCATCTAAATTAGATAGAGGTTCGTCCATTAAGAATACTTTTGGGTTTCTGACTATTGCACGACCTAATGCTACGCGTTGTCTTTGCCCGCCTGATAATTGTTTTGGCTTTCTATCAAGATATTCTCCTAAATCAAGAATTTCAGCAGCTTCTTTAACTTTTTTATCAATAGTTTCTTTATCTATTTTGCGCATTTTGAGCCCGAATGCAATATTTTCTCTAACTGTCATATGTGGATATAGTGCGTAACTTTGGAATACAAAAGCGATATCTCTGTCTTTTGGTTGAATATTATTTACTTTTTTATCGCCTATAAAAATTTCTCCGTCAGTGATATCTTCAAGACCTGCTATCATTCTTAAAAGAGTTGATTTTCCGCAGCCTGAGGCGCCTACAAGTACTACAAATTCTTTATCATTTATTGTTAAATCAACATTATCGATGACCTTTTTTGTGTCATATATTTTTGTTACGTTTTTTAAAATAACACTGCTCATTAAATCCCCTCTTATAATTGTTTTAACTTTTATTCTTCCGGCTTATTTTCTTTTTCTATCGGTATAATAATACAGAAGGTAGAACCTTTCATTACTTCTGAATTTACCCATAAAGCACCCCCCATACGCTTAAGCATTGTGTATGCAGTACCCAAAGTTAAAGAACGTAAGAAGGTCTTTTTATGAGTTTTATCCAATTGGGTATAAGGCTCAAATATCCCATCAAGCTCCGAATCAGCAAGTCCCATTCCGGTATCTGTGATAGTTATTTTTAAATAAGAAAAACAGTTAACATCTTTAATTCTTTTTATTCCTGTTCTTTCTAATTGTTCCATGTCAGGATAGTCTAATTTTATAGTTATAGAGCCTACGTCTGTTAGTTTTATTGATGTTTCTATAATATTTTGAAGAATAATTTTTATTATATTTTCATCATTGTATATTACTTTTTTACTAAATGCTTCAAGATCATATTCAATATTTAAATTTTTTGCATTTATAGCGTTTTCATTACTCTTTACAACAGATTGTATCGTATTGATGATGTCAAAAGGTTGAATATTACAGTTGAAAAGAGATGATTCCGCTTGAGCGAATTCAATAAATTTATCGATAAAATGTAATAATTCAGAAGAATTTTTATGAATTATTTTTACATACTTATTTTGTTTTTCATTAATATCACCGCCAAGTCCATCTAAAAGAGCTTGTGAAAAACCTATTATTGATTGTAAAGGAGACTTGAATTCGTTAGATAATTTAACGAACATTACATTTTTTTCTTTATTTAATCGTCCTGTTCTTTCTGCTATTGTCAGAACATTTGTCATTGCAGTGATATCTCTTATTGTAATAAAATATTGTTCAATGTATTTTTTAGCATTCATTTCAACGAAGAATTCTTTCCCTTCGACAGTGAATGCTCCTGTTACAACTGAATTCCTTTTTGCATAAGACTTACTTGCAAGAGTTACTCCATCTGCGACTATCTCATCAAAATTTAACCCTTTTAATTCGGCAGCTTTGCATTCAAAAATAATTGCAGCTTTATCATTAGCCCATAGGATTTTGCCGTCTAAATCTATTACCAGTACAGCGTCAGGAAGATTTTTGATAACCTCTTTGGGATTTATGTTGCTGAATAAATTAGAAAAATTCATAGTTGCAATACTTTCCTTAATGTTGTATACTTTATATAACATTTATATATTTGAGAAATTCATTTTGTACTTTAAATATAGCATAAACAGTCTGTAAATAAAGAATTTATATTAATTTTTGTAATTTTTTTTTTACAAACTAGCAAAAAAATTTTTTTTTGTGTTTTAAAGCAAAAAACGAGATAAGAGTAATACATTAAAAGTTGCGGCAAAGTGCTGTAACCCCGAAAAAGAAAAGAGGATGTGACTATGAACGAAATTCCAAAAAACGCGCAAGGTCCAAGCATTCCACAACAAGCACAAGCACAAGTGCAAAAAGCTGAACAAGTAAAACAGGAAACAGTACAAGATGTTCAGTCCGCTCAACAACCTGAAGCTCAGGCAAAGGAAATTAAAGATATTCCAGACAACCCCGCTGATCGTTCTGCTGTAAAAGTAGATAATCTCGAAAATGATATCAAGGTTTTTGCAGCTAATCCTGAATTAGCAAAACAGGCTCTTGATATAGCAGAATTGGCAGAAAAAAAATATGCACAAGCAGGAATTGAACACCCAGAATTAAAGGCTCTTGCTGTAAGTAAAGCTTTTGTTGAAGAGTTTCAAAAATAAAACAATTTATTCGTCATTGCTTTATTGCAATGACGAGCAAAAACAAGAAAAATTTTTTATTTGTTGTCATTAGTATTTAAATAATCGACAACTGCTTTAAGCCCCAATTTATAGCTGTTTATCCCAAATCCGGATATCTGCCCTATGCATACAGGTGCAATGTATGAATGGTGTCTGAATTCTTCTCTTTTATAGATATTTGTCATATGAATTTCAACAGTTGGGAGGTTAACTGCTGATATGGCATCTCTGATTGCTATACTTGTGTGTGTATAGGCTCCGGCATTAATTACAATCCCATTAAAATTGTCTTTTGCTTGATGAATTTTTTCTACAATTTCTCCTTCAAAATTACTTTGATATGTTTCAATATCAATTCCAATTTCAAAAGAAAAAGCATATAATTCTTTTTCTAAATCTTTTAATGTCATGGTTCCGTACTTTTCAGTTTCCCGTAACCCAAGCATATTCATATTAACGCCGTTTATAATAAGAATTTTCATAATTTACCTCTATACTCTTATTATATTATAAAATCAAGCAATTGTAAATTTTTATTAATTTTTTGCTTTCATGTATAACGAAAAAAACATGCTTGAATTATCATGCATGTACAACTATCCCCAAATCTCCTCCCAAGATTATTGTTCAAGTCGCACAAGATGTGTGACTTTTTTTTGTTTAGATTTTCTATCTTCTTGACTTATAAAAATAAATCACTACAATATATATTGTAAGACATTTACGGGGATGTAGGATGAGACTGGTAGAAAAACTCAAAGAATATGAAAATCAATACATGTTTATTAAATGGGCTACGGGCAGTGAATATGGTAAACTGATGTATGCCGGTGAAGATTTTATTGAATTTAATGTTATTGATGTTGAAACAATGGATTATTCAGAGACAGTACTAATCCATAGTCCCTTGATTTTAGAGGTCGCAATAGGCGGGGCTGATATTCAAAGAATTGTTGCTGAAGTATCTTCTAAGATTTCTATTGAGGATTAGGGGATAATTTGATGAGAAGAAGAATTCAAAGATATAGATTCAGAATCCATAACACTTTCTCTAGAATATCAAATGAAATTGATTATTTAAAAAATGAAAAAAAGTATGGAGATAAAATAGCTCCTCTTTGGGAACAGTTCTCCACCCCCGGTGCAATTACATTAAAAGGTATTTTATTTATACTTTTTGTAACTGCAGTTTTATGTGCTCTAATTTTACCGTTATTATCATCATAGTTTTATTTACATCTTATTTTTTATATGGTTTAAAATAGTCATCAACTAGTACTTGAGAACCATTTGGAGAATCTCCTCCTTCTAAATCCCATTGATCAAAGGTTGTTCCGGTATCATTAATTACACTTGCGAGAGCTTGATTTAGTATTGAATATGTTTTCTTTAATTTTGCAACAGTCTCTTTTTCTCTATGATTTTGAATGAGAGACGGAAGAGTCATTGATGCTACAATTCCGATAATTCCTATAGTAATTAATGTTTCTGCTAATGTAAAAGCTGATTTTTGAGAATGATATTTTATGTTACCATTAAGATTTTTTATTTTGTCAAAAAAGAAAATAGGCTTGTTTGGTAAATTACTTAATAAAGTCTTTTCGGGGGGGGGGCAATTTTTAGCTTCTTGGCTTGATTCATAGGTGTTCTCCTTCTTTTTATATATTGAAACTTTTTCTTGCACCTTCCTCGTGATAGAAACCTCCGCCACAGATTGTCTCTATTACTTTTAAGACAAATTCTCTTGGTGCATCTACTTGATTTAGGTAAAATTCTCTGTTTGGCAGGTGTCTTATTTTCATAATAGAATTTTGAGTTGATTCTGGCGGAATGAAAAGGGATGCTACTTCGTTATCCAAAAGTTTTCCCATTTCTTCATCGTGATCTGTGACACCTTTCATAATTTCGTAATAATTACCTTTGATTGCCATAATTCTGCTGGAGAACAGATGTTGTCCGTCTTCTCTGTAAAGAGCTTGAGGTTGGTAGTTGCATCTTGTTGTAAAACTCATTTTATGCCAAAGAATATTTACAATTACGACTGATTTTTGAGGATCAGTGTCTACATAGATATTTTGAGTTGTTACATTCCTTGAAGAAAAGGCTTCTTTTAGTGTATCAACTACTATTTGCAAGTTATCTATCATTCTTGTAAATATTTCATTTGTATTTACATTTGCATGTTGATAATCCAAAAACTGTTTGTACATGTGAGTGGATACAAGCCCTATTCTTTCTTGGATTAGGGCTGATTTTCTTACTGATGTTTCAGAATTATCAAAACTTTCAAAATTATTTAACAATTGTTACCTATCCTTTTTATCCACATGTAATAATAAACATGGATTTATGTAAATATTATATGTTTTTTCTTTACAAAGTAGAATACACAATTGGTTGTATTTATTTTTGTATAAATTAGAAATTTATTTAAATTTTTTGCAGATAAAGATTATAGGAGAGTATGTAAGTGTAATTTCAGGGTATGTATTTTTATATTTGTCACAGAATTCTTTAACTTCTTTAAATGTCCAATGTTTTGCCGTGAGAGAGTTTACTCCTGTGTTTTTCATATGAGCAAGTAATTCTAGTGGGTTTGAAAAATTTATTTTATATGTAAATTCTTCCGAATGTAATATTTTGTAGTTTTTCTCAAATATTTTTGTTATTTCATCAAGAGTTTTATATTCAAGAGATAGACCTGTTAAATTTCGAATTTCTTTAAAATTTTCTTTTGAAAAAGTTGAAAAAGCCAGTATACCATCCGGATTTAGAATATTTTTGTAATGAAGACTTGTTTTATCCAAGTCATTAAACCATTGGAACATTGCATTTGAAATTATTAAATCCATTTTTTTTGATGGTTTAATTTTCTGTGCATTACCACAATAGAAAGTAGCATTTGGAATTATAGTATTGACAAAATTTTTTGATTTTTCAATTAAATCGTTAGCTGAATATGTTTGGAAATTTATTTTTTTTACTAATTCTTTCGTTAAAAGTCCTGCACCGCTGCCAAGTTCCAAGATATTTGTGAAATCTTTTTTTATTTTAGATAGTTCTTCAATCAATTTTTCAGCCATTATTTTTTGGACTAGTGCATTTTGATTGTATGTATCAAGACTTTTTTCAAATTGTTTTTTAATTAATTTTGGATTTATTTGCATAATATTTCATTCCAGCTGGTAAAATTATAGTAAAGAAAATGACCGCTTTCAACAGTTCTAATATCAGCTTTCCCTTTCCAGAAATTTATTTGATTTTTTGTCGGTATAATTTTATCATTATTGCTTATAATTGCTGTGTCAAAATAATTTTGGTATGAAATCTCTGTTGATTTAATTTTAGAGTATAGAGAATTTAATTCTGATACTCGATTATCAATAGGTCTTTCAACAGGTGTTTTAGTATACCTTTCATATTCCTCTTTCAAATCAAAGATATTTTGATAGAATTTCCCTTCCAGTCCTGTTTTTGCGTGTCTTAAAGTTAGGATAAAAGGTTTTAGCGGAATTCCATATTCATCATTAACTGGGAATGGTGTTCCGTTGATTGCAATTTTTTTTGTAAATTTTGGTAACTTATCTTTCAAAATATATGAGGTATATACGCCCATTGACCAGCTGATTAAGAAGTATTCCTTATATTCGGGAATTTGAGGGAGCTCTAAATCATTGTAGTCATAAATTATTAAAACATCAAAATTCCCGCATTTTAGAAATTCAAAGGGCTTATAGTCAAAGCTCCAGCCTGCAAAAAATATTATAAGTTTATAGTTATTTTGTCTGTTTAGCCAATGAGATTGCATCGAATAATTCCTTTTCATTAATATCTGTAGTCAGTGAAAGTCTCAATCTTGAAGTGCCTTCAGGTACGGTTGGAGGTCTGATAGGCAAAGTGAAATAGCCGTTTTGGTATAAAATATTACAAGTATCTACGGTTTCTTTGTTCCCGCCTATTATTATCGGAATAATATGGCTTTCACTCCCTGCTTTTTTACCTAATTCAAGCATATTCATTCTTTTTTCATAAGTATTTGGTAGTTTGTTTTCAATAATCCATTTTGAAAAAGCAATATTTATAGGAGGGAGTGCTGTAGAAAAAATAAATGATCTAGCTCTATTTATCAAATATTCAATTAGTGTGTAATTCCCAGTTGCAAAAGCTCCCATTGACCCTATAGCTTTACCAAATGTTCCGATAATTAAATCTACTTTATCAGTTATGCCTAGAGTTTCTGTAACCCCAAGTCCATTTTTTCCAAAAACTCCAAATGCGTGAGCTTCATCAAGAATTAATATGCAATTATATTTTTCTTTCAGCTCTACTAATTTTTCTAAATCGGCGATATCTCCATCCATTGAGAAAACACTTTCTGATACAATAATTGCATTGTCATAATTTTTACGTTCTCTGATTAACAATTTTTCGAGAGCTTCCATATTGTTATGCGGGTATCTGAAAAATTTTCCATCAGATAATTTCATTCCGTCAATTATGCTGGCATGGTTGAGTTTGTCCGAAAAAATTACATCTTTTTTACCTGCAATAGAGCTGTTAATCCCAACATTTGCGTGGTATCCACTGTTGAATAAAAGAGTTTTTTCTTTATTAAATAATGTTGAAATTAAATTCTCTAAATCTTTATATACTGGTAGGGTGCCTGTGAGTAACCTTGCAGAAGCACTCCCAAAAGAGTATTTGGGGCCAGCAAATTCTAAAAATTCTTCTGTAATTTTTTTATTATCAGCAAAATTGAGATAATTATTTGAAGATAAATTTAATAGTTTTTTCCCTTTAAAATAAATGAATTTTTCGTCTTTTCCCTCAAAATCTTTTATATCTCTGAAGTGAGAATTATTTTTTAAGTTTTCCAATATTTTATTATATGAATTAAGCATAACTATTTAAATTTATGATAAAAGTTCCTAAAAGTCCATATTGCATTCTATTAAAAAAAATTGTATAATATATATGTGCATAAGCTTTTTACAGGTGAGATTATTCATAAGGGTTTTACTTTAGCGGAAGTATTAATTACTATCGGTATTATTGGCGTTGTAGCAGCAATGACTATGCCATCGTTAAATCAAAAAATTTCTGATCAAAAGAATATGTCATCTTTAAAAAAAACGTATTCTGTATTGCAACAAGCAACAAATCTAGTAATATCAGAGCATGAAGGCCCTGAATATTGGGGTATGGTTGATAATGACGATGTTGTAGTTACTCAAATTTATAATTATTACAAACCCTATTTTAATATGATGCGGGAATGTCAAAATGATTCTGGTTGTTGGGCTTATCCTACGAAATATTTGAATGGTACTGTGTATTGGTCTGCACATGATTCAAGTTGGTGCCAATTTGCATTTACTTTGCCTGATGGGGTGAATATTTTAATGGATATTTATCCTGCTTCGCAAATTCAATCAAATTTTGGTATGGGAACAGATATTGACTATGATTGTTTGGTATTTTGGGTAGATGTTAACGCTGATAAATTACCAAATCAAATAGGCCGAGATATTTTTGCTTTTATAGTTACCCATAAAGGTTTGCAACCGGCTGGACTTGCTGCAGTTGATGATGGGGATTGTAGTTCCAGCGGAAACGGATGGATGTGTACTGCTAAAATTATTAAAGACGGTTGGACTATTGAATATTTAGATTAGTGATTTTATTATTTTAATTTTTCTTTATAATTTGTTATATATTTGACATTTTTGGGTATATATTTATTATATGTATTGTTGAAATGGTAAGTCTTTTATCAGAAAGATAGGAGGCGATTTAGTCTTATGAATTATAGAAGTATATTCCAAAAACGTTCCGGCCTGACTATGTCAGAAGTATTGTTTACTCTTGCTATAATTGGGGTCATTGCTTCTTTAACTATATTTGGATTATTTGCAAAAATAAGTGATACAAAAAATATCGTAGCATTGAAAAAGATTTATACATCTATCAGCCAGGTTACAATGTTTGTAATTTTAGATAGGTCATCTCCGAATTATTGGGGGTTAGATGAATATTCCCAGGATTCGTCTGCGCTTGCTTTTTCTTACTATAGGCCATATTTCAAGGTCGTAAGAGATTGTTCTAATGCTACTGGATGTTGGCAATATCCTACTAAATTTTTGAGTGGTAAAATTTATTTAACAAGAGCTCAAATGTATCAATATATGTTTACTCTTGTAGATGGGATGAATGTAATCATAAATGTTTATCCAAAAGATATTGTTCGCTCAGAGTTTGGCGTAAATGTAGACAAAGATTCAGTTGTATTTATAATTGATGTAAATGGCAATGCTTACCCAAATCAAATGGGACGTGATATATTTGCATTTGTCTTAAACGATAGGGAAATTGTTCCAAGTGGAATTGATAATACCTATAATTGTAATAAAGCTGCATCAGGATTAACTTGTACAGCAAGAGTTATTAATGACGGTTGGAAAATAACCTATTACTAAATTTCAGCTCCTTTCATCTTTCATAAAAAAGACCGATGTGCAATCGGTCTTTTCTTTATATTAAAATAAGTTATAAATATTAATCTTTTGCTCTCATTGTAGGGAATGCTATTACATCTCTGATTGAAGGAGAATCGGTAAGTAACATTACTAATCTGTCAATACCCATTCCCATACCGCCTGTTGGAGGCATACCATACTCAAGAGCATTAATGAAGTCTTCATCAATTTCCATAGCTTCTTCATCTCCAGCAGCTTTTGCTTGAGCTTGAGCTTCAAATCTCATCCTTTGGTCTATTGGATCTGTAAGTTCTGAAAATGCATTTGCAATTTCCCAACCGTTCACTCTTGTTTCAAAACGTTCAGTCAATCGGTCGTTGTCTCTATGAACTTTAGCAAGCGGGGAAATTTCTCTTGGATAATCAATTATGTGGCAAGGCTGAATTAATGATGGCTCAATTTTATCTTCAAATACAGCTTCTACTACTTGTCCCCAGTTCATAGAATCTTCTACTTGAACATTTAGACTTCTTGCTGTTTCAATAGCTTGTTTTGCACTATAAATTTCCATAAAATCAACACCTGTGGCTTCTTTTATAGAGCCTAACATTGTTTTTCTATCCCAAGGTGGAGTTAAATCAATTTCGTGTTCCCCATATTTTATTTTCATTGTTCCAAGTACTTCTTGAGCGACATAAGCTACCATATTTTCAGTTAATGTCATCATGTCGTTATAATCTGCATATGCTTGGTATAATTCAATCATAGTAAATTCAGGGTTGTGACGAGTGTCAATTCCTTCATTTCTAAAACATTTACCGATTTCAAATACTTTTTCAGAAATTCCGCCGACTATTAATCTTTTTAGGTATAATTCAAGAGCAATTCTTAGAGTCAAATCCATTTCCAATGCATTGTGATGAGTGGTAAATGGTCTTGCATTTGCTCCGGATGCCATTGTTTGTAAAATAGGAGTTTCTACTTCCATGTAACCTTGTTTAGCTAAATATTCACGGATTTTTTGAATAATCAAACTTCTTTTTCTAAAAGTATCACGACTTTGTTCATTTACAATTAAGTCAACATATCTTTGACGATATTTTAACTCAACATCAGTAAGTCCGTGATAGTGAGTTAATTCTTCCATTTTTTCTTTGCTGATTTGTTTGTTAGGCAAAGGTAAAAGAGCTTTTGATAATAATTTTAAAGAAGTTGATTTAATTGATAATTCTCCTCTTGGAGTTCTTCTGATTGTTCCTGTAAAACCTACAATATCACCGATATCAATAAGTTTTAAAATTTTCATCATATCTTCAGATAGATTTTCTTTATGAGAGAATATTTGAATTTTTCCAGATGCGTCCATTAAATCAATAAACATTCCTGTATTACGAATAGCCATAACTCTTCCGGCTACAGAATATTTATCATCAGTTTCTACACCTGCTTCTAAATCTTTGTATTTGTCTTGTAAAAATGCAGCATCAGCATCTTTGTCAAAAGAATAAGGATATGGATTTACTCCTTTGTCTGCAAGGTCTGCAAGTTTTTGGATTCTTGTTTGTCTTATTTGTTCTTTTGTAGAACTTGGTTCATGAGTTTGTTGTGCCATTTTATACTTCCTTTTTAATTGTAAAGTTCATATAATTAAATATTAACACAAACATATATTGATACAAATAAAAAAGGCCTCAATTTATTGAGGCCTTTTTATAAAATAATTATATTAATTATTATTGCATTAAACGTTTTAATTCATCAGGTCTTGAAGTTCTAGATAATGCATCTTCAATTGTAATCATTTTTTGTTTATATAAATTTGCCAATGCCATTTCTAATGTTTGCATACCCATACCTTGGTTCATTTGAATTGTAGAATAGATTTGAGCAGCTTTTGCTTCTCTGATAAGGTTTGCAATTGCTGGTGTTACAAGCATTATTTCTTGAGCCATTACACGACCTTTTTTAGTTCCGTCAGGTTGTACTTTTTGTAACAATGTTTGAGCAAATACTGCAACCAGTGAGTTTGCCAATTGTACACGTATTTGTTGTTGTTGTCCTTCAGGGAATACGTCGATGATACGGTCAATTGTTTGTGCTGCAGAAGATGTGTGCAATGTCCCGAATACCAAGTGACCTGTTTCAGCTGCTGTAAGAGCTAAGGCAATAGTTTCGTGGTCACGCATCTCACCTACCAGAATGATATCAGGGTCTTCACGAAGTGCTGATTTAAGAGCATTTGCGAAAGATCTTGTATCCATACCTAATTCACGTTGGTGAATAATACTTTGTTTTGATGTGTGAACGAATTCTATAGGGTCTTCAATTGTTAAAATATGTTCAGTTCTGTTAGTGTTGATATAGTCAATCATTGCAGCTAATGTTGTAGATTTACCTGAACCTGTAGGGCCTGTAACAAGGATTAAGCCTCTTGGTTTATCAGCTGTTTTTCTTACAATCTCTGGCAGACCTAATTTATCAAATGAAGGGACTACTGATGTAATTGTTCTGAATGCTGCAGCGTAATTGCCTTTGTCTTTGTAAAAGTTTACCCTGAAACGGCTCAGCCCTTCAATACCATATGAAAAGTCAAGTTCCCAGTTCTGTTCAAGAGTCCTTCTTTGTTCATTTGATAGCATTGGGAAAAGTAAAGTTTCAACATCATCTGGGCTAAGTGGCGGATAATCATATCTTTGTAATTTACCATCGATACGGGCTGCAGGAGGTAAATTCGCTGAAATATGTAAGTCTGATCCGCCGTCAGCAACAAGTTTTTCTAATAGTTCTTCAATTAACATAAAATTTTATCCTTCCTGGAAATTCATTAATGAGTCGTTATCTTTCATTGCAAGCTCTATTAAAGTGTAGGTCATATAAGCACCTAGAGCTACCGCTTTTGGGTCTAAATCAGTTTTGTTTGCGGCTTCTATTATAGCTGTATTTATTTCAGGGTTTTCATCCTTGATATAATGAATCATTTTTTTGCGCCAAGCAGGCATATCTTTAAAGATTTCATTAAAAGCTACAGCTGCATTCTCTTCTGATATAATCGGTAACATAGTACTTCCCTTATTCTTGCTTTTATAGAGTTATTATATAAAAAATTTTTACAATAGTCTATATATAATTAAGAAATCATATATTTGGGGTATAATTTTTTTATGAGATTAAGGGATTTAAAACTTACAAATTATAGAAACTGCAAGGATTTATACCTTGATTTGTCAGGAAATAAAATTCTTATTATAGGCAAAAATGCTCAAGGAAAGACAAATATTTTGGAGAGTATTTATTTTTTGTCAACTTTGAAATCCCCTAGAACTTCTAATAATCTTGAACTTATTAATTTTGAAGCTGAGAAAGCTGAAATTAATTGTAATATGATAAAAGCTGATACTGATGTGGAATTAGATTTTTCTTATTCAAAAGAAAAAAAACGAGAGATTGCTTTGAATAAAGTAAAAACAACCCCTAAAAATTTTAAATCGGTTTTAAAAACAGTTCTTTTTTCAACCGCAGACCTATTATTATTGAGAGGAAATCCATCAGATAGAAGAGATTGGCTTGATAGAGCTATTTCTCAGATTTATCCTGCTTATGATGAAAGACTTTCCAAGTATGATAAAATTCGTATTCAAAAAAATAATTTGTTAAAAGATTATTTAAAAACAGGTAACACAAATGATACATTACTGGATGTTTATAATGAACAGCTTGTGATTACCGGTAGCAATATTATTTATTTGCGTAAAAAATTCTTGAAAGAAATAGAGAAAATTGCAAAAGGAAAGCATAAGATAATTAGTGAAACCGAAAATTTAAAAATAGAATATGATTGTTCATTTCTTAATGTAGAATTTGAATTGGAAGATATTGCAAGTGCTTTTAAAAAATCACTTGATGAAAGAAGATTTGAAGAAATGAGACGTGGTCAGGCGTGTGTCGGACCGCATAGAGATGATATTATTTTTTATATAAACGACTCTGAAGCGACAAAATTTGCATCTCAAGGTCAGCAAAGAACAATTGTGTTAGCTTTAAAACTCTCGGAACTCGATATAATTACCTCAAAGACAGGTGATGAACCTGTGTTGTTACTCGATGATGTTTTAGCAGAGCTCGATGATATCAGACAAAATTATCTTTTAAAATCAATTAATGAGAATACGCAGACGATTATCACATCAGTTGATACAATCCTTTTTGAAGATGAGTTTTTGAAAGATGTTAAAATCTATAAAATAGAGGCTGGAAAAGTTATATAGAAATATTTTTCATGTGTTCTATTTTTATTTCTGGAGTGATTGTAATTCCTATTACATCTATTCTGTAATCTTTTATCTTATGCTCTGAAAGATAAAATTGTACCCCTTTTTTGATGTTATCGTATTTTGATTTTGTAATTGCTTCTAGTGGAGTTCCGAAATTATTTGTCTTTCTTGTTTTTACTTCTACAAATACAGTTGTATTTTTGTATTTTGCAATAATATCTATTTCACAAAACTTTGAATAATGTTTGTTTCTTTCTAAAATAGTATATCCGTTTTTCTCTAAATACCGGCATGCAAGATCTTCTCCAGCATTCCCGAATTTTTTATTATCCATTATTGTTTTATACTACCTCTTGCAAAATTTTTTAAATCAACAAGTTTTAGTGCATCTGTAATTGTGTCACAATTTGATCTTACAGGAGATATGTCAATTCCTCCTCTGCGTGTGTATAATGCACAGACAAATAATTCATCATTTTTATCAAGTAAATCAATTAATCTTTTATAAATCATTTCGCAGCATTCTTCGTGGAAATGGTATTCTGAACGGAATGACGTAAGATATTTTACTAAGCTGTCTTCTAAAATATGTTTTTTTGATTTGTAGTATAAGAATAAATCTCCAAAATCAGGCTGATGTGTTACTCTGCAGTTTGAACGAAGACTATCAAACATAAGATAATGAGTTTTTATTTCATTACTTTTTTTAATTTTTAATTCTTCCGGTGCTTCTTTGAATTTATCAATTTTTAAAGAGCTTTCATCTACAAAGTTCATAATATTTTCAAAGTTGTTGAATATATTTTCTCTTTCAGCATTATTTTCAATGAAATTTATTTTAACGTCTGTTTTTAATTTTTTACTTAAATCTTTTTCAATAGTGTTTTTGCAAATTTCAAGACATTCTTTGATTGAATTACCAAATCTAGTCATATTAAAAGAATTTAGGTATAATTTTAAAGATTTTGATTCAACGAGAAATTCACTGTCACAGTTATATTTCATTTTCATTAATCTAGTGACTGGGATTCCGTTTTTAGTCATAGAAGAAAATTCATATGCGTGCCATATGTCAAAACCTTTAAAAGGTAAATTATTGTTTTCAATATTATATTGTCTGCGGTTTTCAATTCTTGGGATTGCAACTATTAAATTCGGATCATATGTTTCGCTGCCTGAAACTTTTTTCCCTAAATGAGTTGAAGCTATTTTATCTGTTTGATTCATAAAAATATGATAACATAAATAATTTTATATTAAGGTTCTCCTTCTATAAGAGCATTGATTTGATAAGCTCCTGCATTCCTTATTGCACATCCCTTTATAATAGCAACTTGTTGACCAATATTTAATTTTTTAAATATTGTTTTAGATTCATTACTAGGTATACATTCTGGATGTGCTGACATATAGTAGTGAAGTTTATTATTCATAGAGTATTGATAATAAAATATCAAAATAATAGAAAATAAAATAAAAAATGTAATAATGTATAAATATTGTCTTATAAGTCTTTATAAAAACCTAATTTTTATTTAATGGATATTGATTTTCTATAATTCAATTCAAATTAATATGGGGTGATTCTACCCACATTTTGTCCATAAGAATTATATATGTTATATGCAGGTGGATTATATATTCCAGGACCAACCATTTGTCCTCTCTGATTAACTGTAACATATGATTGTTTTGGTACAATATTTTGAGATGAACTGTATGATGCTCCAGCTAGGCCTGCAGCAATACCAGTCCATATTTGTCTATTTCTTGCTTGTCTTTCTATTTTAACATTGTATAGAACTTCATTAAATTTTGGTTGCATAACTTCACAATATGTAGGATTTACTTTACAAAATTCAACCCATAATTTTTCCATTTTTTTTGGATTGGCTTTAATCACAGCGTCATCAATTTTTTTTAGTATATCCTCGCCTCTATAGTTCTCATATGCAAATGTAGATAATTGTGTGATTGTAAAGATAAGCAGGGTAATATAAAATTTTTTCATAATGATAAAATCCTCATTGTAAATAATAACCAATAAATTTTTTCATATTAAAAACTTAATATGTATAAAATGTATATTTTAAAGACCATTGAATATTAAATTTCTATATTTTAAATTATAACACTTTTAACATTGTATATCAAGATGTTTAAAGGGGTTAGTTTATAAAAATTAACAATTTAAAATTATTAATAATTATGAAAAATAATATACAGGTTAAATTAGGACAACGAATTAAATTTCTAAGAAAAATAAAAGGATACAGTCAAGAGTTTTTTGCTGAAAAAGTTGGTATTGCAACAAAAAGTTTAAGCAGCATTGAGACGGGTAATGCTTTTATGACATCTCTAACTTTAGAAAAAATTATTGAGGTGCTAGAGATTGCTCCGAGTGAACTTTTTACGTTTCAAGAACAGGTGCCTAATGATGATATGTATTCGTATATTTTAAAAAAATTGGAATTTATAAAAAATGATGATGAAAGATTAAAAATATTTTATAATTTTGCAAAAAGTTTATACTAAAAAGACCTCATTACTAATGAGGTCTTTATTTTTAATGATATATTGGTTGATTTAGAAGTATTGTCTGTACATCATGTTTTCGGACTTCTGTATTATACAATATTTCGTCAAACCATTCTTTCTTTTCTGTACAAGTTTTACTATCTTTTTTACATATATTACGCCAAGTTCTTTTCATCCTTGTTGTATGTAGGTTGATTGATAATTTTTTTATGTATTCAATTTGTTCATCAACCGGAGCATTTCTACTTATTGCTGAGCAAGAAACAGCTAGGATATTAAGTAGTAAAATTGTAATAAATATTTTTTTCTTCATTATTTTATCCTTATGCTATATCTTCATAAGCTGCAGGATTGTTTAATAAATCATAATTGATTTCATTTTCATTATCAGCGATTGCAGCTACAACTACAGCATCTGATGTTACATTTACAAGAGTTCTCATCATATCTGTAATTCTTTCAATAGTGAATAGGAACGCAAATCCTGCAACTAATTGTTCTGGACTTAATCCCATTCCGTTTAAGATTAATGCAATAGTGATTAATCCTGCTCCAGGAATTCCTGCACAAGTAGAAGATGCAATGATTGCTAATACTGCAATCTCAATAATTAAAAATGGAGTTAGTGCAACACCGTAAGCTTGAGCTAAGAATATTACCGCAACTGTCTGCAATAATGCTGTCCCGTCCATATTTAATGTTGCACCTAGTGGTAATACAAAGCTTGCAATTTTATGTGAAATTCCTCGTTTTTCGCAACAAGCAATTGTCAAAGGTAATGTCGCAGATGAACTTGCTGTTCCGAATGCTACCATCATTGCTTCAGCTACTGCTGAATATAACATAACGATATTTACTTTTGAGAAGAATTTTAAGAATAGCGGATATACAACGCAAAGCTGCAACATAAATCCGATAAATAATACAAGTAAGTATTTTGAAATACTTGTGAAAATATCAATCCCAAAACTAGATACAGCGCTTGCTGTCAAAGCAAATACGCCGGGTGCTGCAAAGTACATAATCCAATCCGTAATTTTCATTGTAGCTGCAAAAACTGATTCAAAGAATGATACAATAGGTCTGTTTACATCGCCGACTTTTGCTAGAGCTACTGCAAAAATTAATACGAATACAATGATTGGAACCATATCGCCTGATGCGAATGAATGCATTGGGTTATTAGGAATGAAACCTAAGAATATATTTAAAATATTACCCTGCTGTTGAGCCATAGCTGATGCAACTGATGCCTGTACTTCACTTGCAGCATTTTCTGCAATGTAATGAGCTGCACCAATCCCTGGTTTAAATATTAAAGCAAGGACTGCACCTATTGCGACAGCAATAGATGTGATGATTCCGTAATAGAGAATCATTTTAGTTCCGAATTTGCCTAATTGTTTATTATCCCCAATGCTTGTAATACCTATCACGATAGCTGATACAACAAGCGGTATTACAACCATTTGGATTAATCTTATAAATACTTGCCCAATAAATGTTAATACTGTTGACACAAGTGGGTATTCGTGGCTATGTAAAAATATTCCTACAATAATCCCCAGAATAATCCCAAAGAAAATGTGCCAATTTCTTTTAATTCCAAGACCCAATGCAATGAGGATCTGCATGTGTAATTTCATATAAAACCTCTTTCAAATAACGTTACCTGAAAATTATACAACTTTTTGTTCAAAATTTCAAATGATTTGAATAAAAATCGTAGTATTGAGGGAGAATAAAAACATTTATTTATATAATTTGTCGTAAAAATTTTTGTGTTATATATTTAGTTTATGGAATTAGGTCGAAAAATTTTTAAACAAACAGGATATTTTTTAGAAGAAGTTGCAAGAAGTAAAATTATATTGCAAGCAATTTTGGTAGGTTTGATATCAGGAATATTAGTCGTTTTATTCAAAGTATCAATAAATCAACTTTTTAAGTTTATCCAAAATTTTATATCTCAATTTGATCTCATGCACAAATTATTAATTTTTCCTCTGATAACCACAATTGGGGGATTAATTTCAGGAATTCTTGTATTTAAGTTTGCTCCAGAAACCAAAGGTAGCGGTATCCCTTTTGTAAAAATGGTTTTGGCAAGAATGGGGAATATTACAAGAGTCAGAAGTATAATCGTAAAATTTATTGCAGGTGTAGCTGGTATTGGAACAGGACTTTCTTTAGGACGTGAGGGTCCAAGTGTACAATTGGGGGCAGGTGCGGGTGCGCTAGTTGCTAAATTCTTTAAAATGAAGGGAACTAATCAATGGAAACTAATAGCTGCAGGAGCAGGTTCGGCAATTGGTGCAACTTTTAATGCACCTATCGCAGGGACTATTTTTGTTTTAGAAGAATTAGTTAATAAATTTTCTTCCTCTTTGCTTTTCCCTGTGCTTGTAGCAACAGTTACTGCTTCATCTATTGCAAGATATTTTTTAGGGAATAATCCCTCTTTTATAATTCCGCAAGTTACTAAACATTTTTCACTTGATGGAATTTGGGTTTGTATAATTCTTGGTGTTATTTCTGGTTTTTTAGGAGTCATATTTGCAAGAGTTATATATAAAAATAATGAATTATTTGAAAAAATGAATAAAATTCCGAATTGGATTAAACCTGCTATTGCCGGTTGTGTTGTCGGAATAATTGGAATTTTCTTACCTTACGTATTAGGTTCAGGCAACTTATCAGTTGATTTGTTGTTGGCAAATAAAATTTCATTATCACTTGTGATAGTGGTTTTCTTTGTGAAGTTTTTTGTAACCCCGTTTTGTTTTGGCTCTGGAGCTGCAGGTGGTATCTTTTTACCTATGTTAATGTTAGGGGCTTTTTTAGGCTATATTGTTGCAGCTGTATTTAACAATTTCGGATTTAATGTTGATCCTGTATTAATTTCGATGATTGGTATGGGGGCTTTTTTATCTGCAGTTGCAAGAACTCCTATTACAGCTGTTGTTATGGTCTTTGAAATGACTTCAGGCTATGCTCATATTTTGCCTATTATGCTGAGTGCTGCAATTGCTGATTTAATTGCAGAAAAATTAAATCATAAACCAATATATGCAGAATTAATTGTAAATCAAGTGAAATCAAAAGAAGCAAAATTGCTAACTTCTTTAATTGTAAAAGATTATATGAATAAATATGTTCAGATTTTATCTGCTAATTTAACAATTGAAGATGCTGATTTGTATATAAAAAAATATGGATATTCTTATTATCCTGTAGCAAATGAAAAAAAGAAATTAGTCGGGTTAATTTCTAAATCAGATATTGAGGATGCATTATTCCAAGGAATTGATAAAAAAACAGAAATTAATAAAATTATGAATCCAGCTCCAGTTACGATAAATCTGTCTGAAAATTTATATATTGCATATTATCGACTTCATTTTAATAATGCAGAAATGATTATTGCCACAGATAAGTTTAACAATATAAAAGGAATTATAAAAAGATCTGATATTAATAATGCACTAAATAAGTAAAAATCGGGATGACAAGATTCGAACTTGCGACCCCCGCGACCCGAACACGGTGCGCTACCAGACTGCGCTACATCCCGAAATAAATTAGTCAAAGTTGCTATTTAATTTTAAAAGAACTGTTACATTTTATCAAGATATAGATAAATAGCAAGCGCTACCATTCCCTCTCGCAAATGATACTTAATCATTTGCTCGGCAGAATGCTACACCCTGATTTATATAAATAAAATCGGAACGACAGGATTTGAACCTGCGACCTCTACCACCCCAAGGTAGCACGCTACCAAGCTGCGCCACGTCCCGAAATGTTTTAGGACGTTTTTTATTTGGTAGTTACTAGTCTAATTATTTACACTTTACAAATGATACTTAATAGTTTACTTGTTAGTGGGTTACGTCCTGTTATTGTTTTATTTTCAATTTGCAACGTTTAAAGTATATCACTTCAAAAAAAAATGTAAATCTAATTGCAATTGTAAAAGGAAAATGTTATTATGTATTTATGGATATTAATGAATATAGAAAACAATTGTTTATAAAATCTCAATATTGTACTTATTATAAAGTTAATAATAATACCGTACTTGCAGGTATTATTAGAGATAAAGGGTATAGGTATGCTGTTAATTTGCCTGAAGAGAAATTAAAAGATGTAAATAGAGTTTATCGCAGATTTACAACTTTATTAAATTCTGCAGTTGCAGTTGAGTTGATTTTGTATATTTATCTTGTGATATTTCCTTATTATACTCAATTTATGCATTTACCATTTTGGACGGTGGTAATATTACTTTCATTAATCCCATTGATTGCTCTTTATTTGACTTATATAATTATCAATTCTTTATATGAAAATTATTTGACTAGATATGTTGGAACATTCCAAAGAATGAAGTTTCAACCAAAGGTTAAATATATTGAAGATAAAGTATTTGAAGAGTATATTAAAACTCCCAGAAAGAGTATTTATGTATTAGTGATTCTGTTCTTGATATTTTTCTCTTATGTGACAATGCCTTTAATTGTTAATTCTTTTAATTCGAATAATAAATTTAATTCAGCTTTGAGACTTTCAAACTTCTATTTAGCTCTTGTGCCTGTGGCTCCTGAAGTATATTCTCAAAGAGCATATGCAAAATTTAATTTAAAACAATATAAGGAAGCTGTGGAAGATTATAAAAAAGCTAATGAATATAGCTTTTCAGATGATTTTAATGCAGATATTCTTGGTGTAAAAACATATTATTTGCCTTATAAACAGGTACTTAAAGAATTTGATAATATGATTGAAACTGAATCTGATAAACCTTATAAATATTATTTAATGAGTGAAAAAGCTACATTCATGTTAAAAAATAAAGATTATAAGGCTGCTTGTGAACTTTTTAATTATCTGATTAATATTTATCAAAAGGGAGATAAGGTATTTTTCTCACCTTCGGCTGCATATTATAATAGAGGAGTTGCAAGAGCCAACTTAGGTGATAAATCAGGAGCAAACTCTGATTCCAAAATAGCTCAAAAAATGTGCCCTGAATGTCAGTTTAAAGTTGAGAATACTTTGGTAAGAAAACCTTTGTAGGCAGTTTTATTTTTAATATTGCTCTGTTATAGTATTGAGTTTTTGATTTTTTTAAGGTATTCTCATTTTGTAAGAGGGAGAAATTAATGCTTATTTTAGAAGATTTAAAAGAAATTAATGACGTAATAAAAGAGTTAGCAGAATTCGTTCAAAAGGACGAAACCGTTAAACCTGATTTTGAAGAGTATATAAAGACAATAGGGCAGAATGCGATGAATTTTCAGTCTGCATGTTTTAATTATATTTTTGAAAGGAACTTAGATAATAAAAGTATATTGACTTTGTTCCTGGAAAATACTAAAAAGCTTCCAGCTTCAACTAAAAAAATTGTAAAAGCTTTAATGCAGTCCATTTCTTCAATTTTTGAGATTAAAAGAGTTTTACAAAATGGTTTTGATTTGAATAATATTATTAATGAAAAAACATATAGTGTTGTATCTCTTGTGAAAATGACTTCTTTTAGAGGAATGGGTGCTGGACAATATGTTGTAGCAAGAATTTTTAAGTTTGAAAAAGCTTATTATCTTTTAGAAATATCAGGAGTTCTTCCTTCTACTCGTAGGGATGATGCTTTAAGATATTCTGTTGCAAAAATTATTCAAAATCCGGAATTGGTATACTTGGATAATCCGGAAAAACAAAAAGAAATTGAAGAAAATATCAAAGAAATTTATGGTAAATTTATAGAATTTTTTGGCAAAGATGAGGTCGTAACAACTAACAAATTTGCAGATGACTTAATCGGTGCATTTAATGATTTCGCAGAAGGCGGAGAAAAAATTGATGTACAAGATAAAATTCAAACATTAGATAATTATAAATTTTTTAATGTTTCTGAGTTCAATAACTCATATGATAATTTTTTAGAAAATTCACTAGGCGGATTTTCTTCTCATAAAGAAATTTATGATGTGGGTATTGTATTTGATAAAGAATTAGGCTTGTACGCAGTACCATTTTTATCTACGTTTGATAAGGCTGTAGAAGATCCTGAAAATGTTGAAAATGCAAAAGAATGTATTGAATTTTTCTTAAATAATGATAAATTCTCTGCAAATATAATAAAACGAGTTGCATCCAGACATGAGAATTTTATGGATGTAGTAAATAAGTTCTTAGGTACAAATTATACATTAGATGAACTTTTAGAGCATTATAAATCAAGATATTTGGAAAATAAAATCTTTTCATCGACTACTGTATTATACAAATCAAAAGCTTTTTCAAAGACTTTGGGAATAATTGAAGAAGATATTGAAAAACCTGAATTAGAAGGAATTGATTTAAGCAAAGTCGGTAGAAATGACCCTTGTCCTTGCGGAAGCGGTAAAAAGTTTAAAAAATGCTGCGGAGCAAACTTATAATTAATTTTTTATAGGTAGTAGTTCTAATAATGATTTAGAACTAATTCCAATAATATTTTCAAGATCGCCTGTATAGGATTTGATATATCCTGCAGGCATTTCTTGTATCCCGTATGAACCTGCTTTGTCGAAAGGTTTGAAATTATCAATGTAAAATTTTATTTGTTCATCTGATAAATTTTCAAATGTAACTTCACTTGTGGTTGAATTTTTTTTATATTTTTCTGTTTTCGAATCTATAACAACAATGCTTGTGACAACATAGTGAGTTCTTCCTGAAAGTTTTTTTAGCATTTTGAAAGCGCCATCATATCCGTCAGGTTTCCCTAAAATTTTATTATCAAGAACAACCACCGTATCTGCACCTATTATTATACTTGGTTCGTTTACTAATGGGATGACAGCTTTTGCTTTGTTATATGCTAAATTTTCAATAAAATCATAAGAAAAATCCGTCCTTGTATGATCTTCAACATACGGAGACGGAATGATTTCAAATCCAATATTAAGTTTTTTCAGAATATCTGCTCTTCTTGGAGAAGAAGAAGCAAGGATTATTTTTCCCACCATTTTGTTCTCACTTTCATTGATTATAATTCTTTTTTTACAGTATATTATAACCAAAAAAGTTTGAACAGAAAACTTTATTGATATTGGGATGTTTTGTTATATCTTGCAGTTCTTGCATTAATGGCATAACATGCAATGTTTAATCGCTGTTTAAGGTTCATCATATTTCGATACATGCTTGCATAATCATTCATAGCATCCATCATTTTTTCAGGATCAACCATTGATTCCATATTATCGTGGTTATCAACTTTTTCTTCAGCGTATTTTTTGACCAAAAGTTGGTCGATATAATCCTCAGCACCTATTGCCATGGTGTCCTCCCTAAATTTAATTGTAATCCTATTGATAAGTGTGACTAGTGTGTAAGACTATCCTAAATATTCCTTATGTATATACTAAGTATTTCTTTCCCAAAAAATTGCTTATTTTTTCGGTATTTGTTAAGATTTCTTTACAAAATAAAAATATTTTTTAGCTATTTATTTTGAAATATAAATATATGTTATAATTAATCTATGGGAAGTATAAAAATTGTATCGCCTGTAAAAAAGCCTGATGATATTGATGTTTTCGCAAAAGAGACTTCTTGCAGGGATTATTACGTTTATTATAAGAAGTTTTTAAATAACAATTTTGAGTATGTAAAAGAGTTTGTAGAGGCAGCAAAGCGAAATAAATGTGCTATTTATATCAATTTTAAACATGATATTACTGAAGAAAATCTTCCTGAAATAAAAAAAATGCTGCGATTTTTAAAAACAGCCGGTATTGATGGTATTTTTATTAACAGTTTTGCTATTTTAGAGGCTATAAAAGTTTTTAATTTGCCGTTTAAGGTAATTGTCGATTCTTATTTTGATATTCATAATTTAGCAGGAATTGATTTTATAAACAATTTTCATAAAGTTGATGAAATAATTATTACAGAAGAAATTTATATGAAAAATATTGCTAAAATTAAGCAATATACAAAGTTACCACTTGCTATAGACAGCGATAATCTTCCTTATTGTGCTGAAGACATAAAAAAATTAAAAGCGATAGATAGTGTTGTAATTAAGGGCAAATTTAATAATTCCGAAGAAATTTTGGAAGCCATTGAACTTATTCAAAAAATCTTAGATAAACCAAAATTGTTTAAACATCAAAAATTACCTTTTAAACATGTAAGAAAAAGCATATATAGTACAAATCATTTCTTAGGTGTTGTGGTAAGTGCAGAAGGTCAAGATTTTAAATTCAGCAAAAATATAAGAAATTTTGAATGGAAAGTAGTAAAAACAAAAGTAAAGCAAGTATTTGATTATTCTAAAAAAGATATATATAAAATTAATTTAAGATTATCGGAATTGGCTCATTTAAAAGAGCTAGAAAAATATATAAAAAAGATTGGGACCAATCCTGTTTATTCAATCGAATATGGAGAAATTCTTGCTACGTGTGACTTAGCTACAAGTAGCTTTAGTGATATTATAATGAAAGTTAAAAAATTCTGTACAAAACATGGTATTAAATTTCAATTGTCTACTCCAAGAATATTAATAGAAAGAGATTTTGACAGAGTATATGAATATGTAAAACAGATTTTATTGACAAATCCTGCACCTGATAGTTTGATTATAAATAATATCGGATATTTTTGGACAGCGATAAATGATCCTGAAATAAATCATATTCCGATAGAAATAGGGCAGGGTATAAATTTGTTGAATAGTTTATCAATAAAGTGTTTGAATAATTTATCTCCTATTGATACAGTTGATTTTACCTCTTTTTCAGATATTGAAAGCACAATTAAGACAATAAAGAAGATAAAAAATGATATTCCAAATAAAAAATATACAATTGCAGGTAATATAAGAGTTCCAAGTTTAGGTTTGTGCCCTTTAAACAATGATAGTGCGATAATATCTCGATTGTCTTGTAAGGCTCCTTGTCATAGAGGTGGTTATGCATTACATGATCCTTCCTTAGATAAGATATATCCGTTCACTTGTGATGGTTTTTGCAGAATGCACATGTTTGAGGATAAGATTTTAGAAGAATTTGATAAGGTTGAAGAATTATATAGAGCTGGAGTAAATGAGTTTGTATTTGATTTAAGTGCGTTAAACGCTAAATTTATACCGATATTGTTGGATAAATTTTTCTCATCATTTACGAATAAATAATAATTTATAAAAAAAATTCTGACTTGCTTAGCATTTGTTCGCAATTACAGTAGAGTCATTCTGCAATTGTTTCCGATTCTATTCGTAAAAAAAAGAACCTGTATTTCTACAGGTTCTTTTTTATAATTTATACTATGATTATTTGCTGTATAATACTGCTCTAGCTGGAGTAGAGTTTGGAAGTACAGTTTGATCATAGAACATAACTGGATATACGTCAGTTGGGTTTTTGATTTCACATTTTGTAGCGGTAGCATCAGCGTTATCACATTGAACAATTCTGTTAGGAGCTTTAACACCGTTTACATCAATGAAACCAGTACAAATTTTAGCTGTTGCTCCATCAGCTTTTGTACAGTTAGTAGATGCTGCTGGATCATATGTAAACATAATACCATCATTGAAGAATAATGTTGTATTTGTTCCTGCAATAGTTATAGGTGTTCCAGCTGCTACACCTTGTAATTTACCAGCTGCGCTAACTGCAACTTTGTAGTCTTGTCCTTTTGAATCTTTAATGTTAGTAGCACCAGTTTCTTGTCTTACAACGTTCATACGGCTGTTAAACATATCTTCTAATTTGTAAGTACTGTTATCAGCATCAGCGAAGTTCCATTCATCAAGAGCAACGTTCAAAGTAACAGCTTGAGAAAGAGCTGATAATGCTTTTTTGTAAGCTGCTTTGTATTGAGCACCTTGAGTTGAGTTCATCAAAGTAGGCATTGTCATTGCAGCTACAACACCGATGATACCTAATGTGATTAACACTTCTGCAAGTGTAAAGCCGAATCTTTTTGTCATAATCTTTTCACCTTTCTTTTTTGTAAAACTTTCTGATTCCTCAAGAATATTTTACGCTTTTATCTCTCTATCCTTTAATTTATATATCGAATCTTCTCCAAAACTTGTGGATATGCATAAAAACTCTTTTGAAAAATCTTTTTGTAACTTCATTTTAAAGTATTTTTTTATAAAAGTCAATAGGTTTACAAAAATTATTAATTAAATTTAACTAATTCTAAAGTATTAGAAATTAAAAAATCATCTATTTGTATTAGATTTTTTATA
>CAJMDF010000005.1 GCA_905212085.1 uncultured Clostridium sp. | reverse complement strand
ATTTTCATTTCTGTTATCATTATTATAGGATTATCATCACCAGATACTTTTTCTTTCAAATCAACAAGTGCTGAAACCTTTGGTTCCACACTGCTTAAGTTGTAAGATTCAATGATAGTGTACAAATCATGTCCTTTGATTGCAATAGGATTAATATAGAATCCATTATCTATATCATTTTTGATAGGGAAACGCTCCATAGCATATCCACCTATATAATTTTGACTTTGAAAATTATAAAATCCCACTCCAATTTTCATTTCAGATAGATTATTATACAAAATACAAAAAAAAACGAAACAACAGCTAAAATAAAAAAATTTATATCCGTTATTAACCAAGCATTAATTAGAGCAGAATTAGATTATGGAAATCGAGAAGATTGGATTAAAGGAGAAATGAATAACTATGATTCATCTATTGAATTTCTTAATACATATATTAAACCCTATATAACGAATTCCAAAATTGAAAAAGGTGGTGCCACTATCACTACAGAAAGGACTGCAACACTTAAATTTTCAGATGGTTCTCAAATGAGCATAAAAGTTGGTACATGTTATGATATTTTTTATGACATAAATGGCAAAAAAGGACCTAATGAAAGAGGAAGAGATGTATTTCAATTTATATTGTGTAGAAAAAGCGGAGAATGTAATGTAAATAGTAATCAAGTAAGGCCATATTACTGCCAAACAAATGGTATTAAATACCCGACACATGAAGAAATAATTGATAATTGCAAAAATACCGGAACATATTGCACAATACTTTTACAAGAAAATCAATATGAATTTCCTAAAGATTATCCAAAACGCTTATAAGCCTATTACATTTGCTTACTTAAGAAAGCTAAATTATCTGGTTTCATCATTGCTTGATATTGATCATTTACAGATGGCTGAGCAGGTTGTTGCTTAGCTTTTTCTGCTGCAATTCTTGCTTTTCTTTTAGCTTCAGATTTATTAGTCATATAAATATTCAATTTAGGAATACCTACACCTAAAACTAAGCCAGAATATAAGTAACCTGCGACTTGAGCGATACTTAATGCTCTAAGTTTTCCCTTAGTTTCTTTTCTAATAGCTTCACTTACTTCTGGAGATGCTAATTTTTTAAGCATTTGTTTAAATGATAAAGCTTTACCATTTTCAATAGTATCAATACCAGCTGCTTTTAGACCTCTGTGTAAGACTTCATCTCTAGAAACTAAAGGAGCCTTAATAACCTTGTTAAAGAATCCTTTACCATGTTCCTTTTCACTATAGTTCAACAAACTTTGATCCATAGCATTAGCACTCATTTTAGCAACAAAGTTACCTAAAATTAACCAGTTAAAGAATCCTAAAACATCTTTTACAACAGATTCTCTCAATTCATCTTTATCACGAGCAGCTAAAAATCTTGACATAATAGTTACACCATAAATAAATTTGAATTGATCTAATGTTGGAATTAAGCCTTTGAATTGAATTTTTTTCATCAATCCTTTAACGCCGTCACCTAAACCGATTGTAGAAAGGATTCCACCGCCAAAAACACCTGCTGCTGCAACTTTTAAGCCTTTAAATCCTGCAGAATTATCTTTTTGACGTCCTTCTACTCCAACAAAACCGTCACTACCTGTTTTCTTTTTAGTCAAATAGATATTTAAAGGCTGAATTGACATACCAACTGCTGATGCAATACCCAAACCAAGCATTGAACGATGCAAATTCATTTTCTTCAAAGATTTTAAGTAAGCATTTGCATCAATATCTTTACTTTCTTTAAATGCATCTCCGACTTTCTCATTTATAAATGTTCTAGATACATTGTAAATGTTATCAAGTAAGTTAGAAATTGAAGCTGTTTTTTGTTCAGGAGCCAATCTAAATGAATTTTCTGAACCTGTAGCATGAGTAATTACAGATTGCGCATAAGCTTTTAAATCTTTTGAAATAGTAACAGGAGCATCTTTAGAATTTAAGACTTCTGAAAATTTATCAACAACATTTTTAATATTATTTTCAGGAATTTTAATCCAGTCATCACCAACTCTTGTTTCAGCACCACTAAATACTTCAGTCAAATAATTATTTAAAGGTTCTGCATTACCTGCTCTAACTTGTTTATCCCAAGCTTTACCTAATATATCAAGAGTTTCATCATCTACGAACAATTTGTGAGCTTTAATACCATATTTAGAATTCAAAGCAGAAGCTAGAGCTAAACCTGCAACAGTACCATAAACACCTACTAAAGAATGGTTTACTGTACCTGAGATTTCTCTTCTACCTGTTTCTAAACCAGCTGCAGGACCTCTATTTACGAAATCTACTGTAGTTCTTGGTATTACCATTGAGCCTAAATCAACAGCATTTGCACCCCAAGCCTGGTTAGTATCTAAAAATCTTAAGCCTAGTGTAACTGCATCAAATGCACCTGTAAAATTTGTATTATTATTTTTTTTGTTTTCTAAATTTTGTCTATTTATTTGATGAGGGTTAATTTGTTGAATTTTCATAATCTAATATCTCCTTACGAATGAAAAAATGCCTTAAACGCTGTGTTATCTCTCATTTGAGAATTTAAAAAATCATCTGAGGATGACTCCGCCTTGTTTGTCGACGTGGAATCCGACGAAGATGAGGAATTCGTGGTCTCGGAGGTGGCGGTTGCGTTTTTAGAAGAATTAGCATCTTTTTGAGCATTTAATTTCGCAAGTTCTTCTGCATGTTTCTTATTTGTTTTCGACCTAGTGTAAATTGGGATAAATACACCTAAAGATAATAATGAGAATGCAATATTACCTAATTGACATATTGATCTCAATCGTTTATCTTCAATAGATTTTAATTCATCTGAAGATTTTAAAGATGTATGTTTTGCCCAATGCCAGAATTTTTTGAATAAACCAGCATCTTTGTCAGGAGCATCTTTTAAAACATTTATCAAATGAACACCTTTATCTTTGTTTTTATGTTCCAAGAAAGTAGCTATACCCTTAGCTACATAATCTCCTAAGAAATAAAAACTAGAGAATGTTGCAATATCACGAACAGTAGCTTCTCTTAATTCATTTTTATCTTCAGAAACTCCCATTCTGCTTGCAAAAGTAGCTGTAGAAATTATTCTTGCCTGATCCATAGTAGGGAAAATACCTTTAAATTGGAATATATTTTTCAAGACAGGACGATCCATAAACATTGAAAGTCCGCATACTCCAATCATTGAACCTATAGACATAAATTTTTGTGCAAGTAATTCTTTCTTCTCTTTTGAATTTAATTCTTTTTGTTGTGAATCTTTTCCAAAATCCTTATAAATAGGAGCACCTTTGCGTCCAGATTGTTTGTATGTAATCCATCTATTGATAGCTTGCATAGACAAAGCAAGAGGAATAATTACACCTAAACCACCGATACTCTTCCAATTTACAAGTTTTTTAGCATTATTAAAGTACATAGAAAGATTATCAGCACCTTTAATATCTGCTTTTACAACACCTCTAAGCATTTTTACTGTATCTTCACAAAGTGATTCCAAATTGTTAGAGAAAAAGCCCTTATCAGCTTTAAATTTAATATTTTCTGCGATTAAAGTTTCATTAACAATATCTTTATAGGCGTTTTTGAAAGCTTTAGAATCATATTTATCAGCCAATGTAAGATCTACAAATTTATTTACAGCATTGTGAACTTTTTCATTACCTATATTACCGACGAACTTACCATCAGCACCTTCTTTAATACCTAAAATATCTTTAAAGAATTTATGTTCTTTTCCATCAACACCTTCTAAATCACCTAGTTGATTTCTGAAAGTATTATAAATCTTTTCTTTTTTATCAGCACCTGATGCATCATTATAGTATTGTTGAATTTTATTAATAGCATCTTCATTAGCCCAAGTATTAACCAAATTAGCCTTTTTGAAAGCATTACCCATAATAGGTCTTTGCAAAAGACTAGCCATACCCATTACAATAAAACTTGGAATTAAGCAGTTTACAATCAAACCTGAAGATTCACGTCTGAATGCTTCAAAACCTGCATAACCGTTTGATTCTTTCGTTTCAACAATAGTTCTAGGCACAATTGCTGTAGATAAATCCAATACAGAAACATTTACCATCGGTTGTTTTTCACATTGCTGAACTAACCAAATAGCACCGTCTGCCAATCCACCTTTAAATGCCGGATTAGAATTATTTTTCGCATTATTATTACCTACAGGGGTATTCTTTTTATTTACACTTGATAAACTAACTTTTTCTATCATAATATAGTCTGGTTTTAAACTTCACACCTATTATAACAATGACACATTCATATTAAAAGTCGGGCAAAAAAAAAATTGCCTATATTACATTGAATGTTAAGGAGATATTAAGAAGGTTTTTTGAATTTTTTATTAAAAATAAGAATATTTAGAACATTTTTTTAAAAAAAATTGCAAAAAACTCTAAAAAAATTAATCAAAATAACAAAAATAAGCAAAAATTTTTAGAAAATTTTTTGTAAATAATTGTAACAAATACGCTTAATTAATAAGAAAAGTATTGCAAAAGTATATACTAAGCCAGATTTTTAACAAATTCAATAGCATGCTCTTTTGTAATTACATCCCCAGAAATTTGAGCTTCATGCAAAGCATCCATGATTTCGCCAAGCCTTTTTGAAGGTTTGATATTTAAAATTTGCATAACATCATTCCCACTCAACAATTTAGGCAAAGGCTTTAAGGTTTCCTTAGCTTCCAAATAAAATTTTAAAAGCATATTTAAAGAAGTTATATTTCTTTCAACAATTTGATCAGTAATTTCAGGTCCGCGAGCTGATAGTCTGTCTGCTTGAGCAAGAATTATAGCATCAATAGAATTTGTATCCATTTTTCTCACATAGCGCATCATAATTTTTTCTGTAATTTGAGGAGATGTCATTACATGCGATGGATAAATATGATATTTAATCATTGAAGAAATATAATCAATCTGCTTGTTAGAAAAATGCAAATCTTTTAAGATTTTAACAGACATTTTAGCTCCGACATCATCGTGCTTTATAAATCTATGCTTGCCCTCTTCGATAGTCCAAGTAGAAAATTTTCCAATATCATGCATAAAAGCAGCAAGTTTAAGATGCGCAAGGCGAGGGAAACCACCAAAGTCAATACGACTTAAATGATTTTTCACATCATCAGAAGCTTCATTATAGAGAATTTGCACTTGCTTAACAGTTTCAATTGAATGGTGGAACAAATCCAAATGATGATGAGAATTCGGCGGAACTTGTTTTAACTCTTTAACAAATGGGAAAATTTCTTCTAAAATCCAAGTTTTATTCATATTCTCAAGTGCTACATGAGCGTATTCTCCGCCAAACAATTTTAGTAATTCATAATTAATCCTCTCAACAGCAGGTTTATGAATTAAATCAGAATACTTGCACACAGCATTTATAGTTTCAGGAGCTAACTGAAAACCATACAAAGCTTGAAATCTATACACACGCAATAACCTTAATGGATCATCTACGAAATTTAATTCATTTACATAATTAATGCATTTATTTTTAATATCAGTAACACCGCCTGAAATATCAATTAACTCTCCTGTTCTGATATTTACTGCAATTGCATTAATTGTTAAATCTCTACGCATCAAATCCTTTTCAATAGAATCACCTACTGGATTTGTAACATCGATGTAATTAATTTTATCAGGCAAAACTATACGATAAATTTTGTTTTCCTCATCTAAAGGTACAAAAGTAGCTTGAAATAGTTCAGATAATTTCAAAGCAAATTCTCTTGCATCTTCATCCATAACAATAATATCCCTGTCAGTACTATCAAGTTCCATATAAAAATCACGAACTGTACCACCCACAAGATAAATTTCATTGTTAAACTTATCAATTATTTTTGATAGAATTTCATCTGATTTAATTTTGTCTATAATTTTCGAATTCATAAATTACATTTCCTAACGCAACTGTAACTGCCGTATCAGCTTTTAAAATAAGATTTCCAAGCGTAAGCATCGGAATATCATTAGTTTTAAATAAGTCAAATTCTTTTTGAGAGAATCCTCCTTCAGGACCTATTATAATAATCACCTTTTCATCTTTTAATATTGGATTTTTTTCACAATATTGATGTAAGGATATATCAGATAATCTCTCACAAAAAGCTATCACTCGATAATTTTCATTTTTTAATTTTACTATATTTTCTAAATTAGTCAATTCATAACATGTGGGGATATAAGCCCTCTCACATTGTTTAGAAGCCTCAAGCATAACTCGCTGCCATTTAGGGATCTTTTTCTCAATAACATTCGAGCTAACAGCACAATTATCAGTGCACACAGGATAAATACCATCTGCACCAAGTTCGGTTGCTTTTTCAATAATGTATGACTGAGCATCACTCCTGAGTGGACTTTGCGCAAGATATAATCTAAAATCAAGCCTTCTATTAGACTTATTACGATTTTCAACATTTACTGTTATTTCCTTATTTGTTATTTCCTCAACAACAGTTTCATATTGAACTTGATTTTCGTCAATTAAAAGTAATCTTTCCCCCTTTTTAGTTCGTAAAGACTTTGCAATATGATTATAATTATCTTTATCAGAAATAATTATTTTATTATCTATTACTTCATTTGAACTTATAAAAAAATGTGGCATATTAACTCCTTGTAAATAAATATTACTATAAATAAATTTACAATGATAGCAAAAATTTTAATTTTGAAGTATTATAAAAGTAACAAAGGGGATTTATCGTGGAAAAAAATAAAAACAATGAAATAACAATAGGTATACCTCGCGGAATGTCTTTTTACCACAATTATCCATTCTACTACGGATTTTTTACAGATCTTGGGATAAAAATTGTGTTATCGGATGTAACGACAAAACAAACTATGACAAGCGGATCAGCACTTGTTGTAACAGAAACTTGTTTACCTATAAAAGTTTATATCGGACATGTTCTAAACTTAATTGACAAAGGTATTGATAAAATTTTAGTACCATCAATCCAGTCAATTGCTCCAAAAATTTATAATTGCTCAAAAATAAGAGGCTTACCTGATTTAGTCAGAAACGTTGTAAAAAAAGATTTTACAATGATTGAAGCAACACTTGACAAATCAGAAAAAAATCAAGGACTTTATGAGTTTTTAGCAGAAATGGCAAAACCATTTGGCATTACTGATATGGAAAGAATAAAAAAAGCATCAAAAGCAGGCTGGAGAACATATAATAACTTCCATATTATGTCAAAATCTGGTATGAGCTATAAAAAAGCTATGAATTATGCTCTGCAAGGAAAAGTATTTATCGAAAATCAAACAAAAGAATACCCAATTTCTATTGCCTTGATTTCTCACGGATATAATATTTTTGATGAACGAACATCTATGAAAATATTTGATAAATTAGAAAAAATGGATGTAAAAGTATATTCATCTTTACAACTATCAAACGAGCAAATGGATGACGGTATAAAAGCTCTTGGTCAAGAAATGTATTGGGCTAACGAACGAGAAATGACTGGAGCTGCAGGACATTATCTAAAAGATACCAAAATTGACGGCTTAATTACTCTTACAGCATTTGGCTGTGGCCCTGATTCTTTGATGATTGAAAGAATCACTAGACAAGCTAAACGCTTCAACAAACCGCTTTTAAATCTAACTGTTGACGAACAAACAGGTGAAGCAGGATTTATTACTCGTTTGGAAGCCTTTGTAGATATGTTATTCCGCAAAAAACGTGCAAAAATTATTAATAAAATAGAAATAAACGGAGAAAGTTCATATATTCCAAACACAAATTATATTGAAACAAAACAATAAAAAAGGCTCTTTAAAAGAGCCTTTTTTTTACCTAAATTGTTTAAAATAATTTGGATCATTCAATGCTTTATACGTACAAGCAATACCATTATACTTATGATTACTATTTAAGCTGCAATACTGGTTAGTATCAGTATAATCAGTACCGCTAGCACCCATTGGTAAAAACTTACCATCTTTAGTAATTTGAAATGTGAACAAATCCTGTCCCCACACGTTAGGCTTATTATTAGCACCATTTACATCTACCGTTAAATATAGTCTCCGCTGATGTGCTTCAATCATTAAAAGCATACTATCAGAAAAAATCATTGTACCATTATCAAAATATTCATTATTATTAATTACATTCTTTTTATCAAAAGTTTTGTAATCCTTATATCTGCCGTAATAAGTTGTTCCATCATCATCTGTACCAGACTCACCCTTGATGCAATTATAAGAATTACAAGAAGCATATAATCTAAAATAGTTCCTAAAATTATTCACAAATGTATAATCATTATCTTCTGGAGGAGTAATATTTTCCCCCATATCATATTCCATTGCTGTAATTGCTTGTGATAAAGTAGAATAAGCTTTTTTTAATAATGCTTCATATTCTTTAGATTTACTATTATTTATAACTGAGGGAAGAGTCATAGCAGCAACTACCCCAATTATACCAAGTGTAATTAAGACCTCTGCAAGAGTAAACCCTTTTTTTAAATTATAATGATATATCAAATCACTATAATTAAATATTTTATAAGAGGCTGAGAAATAGGAAAGAAGCTTTAAAACGCCCCCCCCCCGAAATTCTTAACTTCCTTCATAAATAGCTCCTTCCTTTTATATTATCAACTTTTATATTATAAACTATATATCAATATTTTTCAATAAAAAAGAGGTCAAATTAATGACCTCTTTTTATTATTTATAAAATCTGACTAAACTTTTCTTTTTCTAGCTGCTTCAGATTTACGTTTTCTTTTTACGCTTGGTTTTTCATATCTTTCACGTTTTTTAACTTCTGAAAGGATACCAGCTTTTTGAATTTTTTTCTTGAAACGTCTTAGTGCGCTTTCAATAGATTCGTTTTCGCCAACTTTAACTTCTGCCATTTATATTTTCACCACCTTTATGGTCATTTTGTACTAATATATGAATATTATAAACCAAATAAAAATAATTTCAAGCCTTCTCATAGTATTGACAAATTCAAAAAAATAATAAATAATAGAAATACAAATTACAGGAGGCAAAGATGGTTAAGAATAGAGCTTTTAGGATTGCCCCCCCCCCGAAAAACTAGCTTCATTCAAGGGGTTTAAGGGGTTTACATTAGCAGAGGTACTAATAACACTTGGTATTATTGGAGTTGTTGCAGCGCTTACTATACCAGTACTTATTAATAAATATAAAGAAAAAGTTTTAGTTACAGCAGCAAAAAGATCTTATAGCATAGTATTTAACGCTATAAACAGTTGGAGTTTAAAAAACGGAGAACCTGGAGATTACGAATATTTCTGGGCATCATTAGGCGACAATGATAGTATTCTCAAAGAATTTTCAAAAGAATTAAATATAACAAATATCTGCACAAACTATAATGTTGAAAAATGCGGTGGCTCATATGATGTAAAACCAGTAAAAAAGACAAATGATGGGTACGGGAATACAAAATTAGAACCATTCATGAATCAAAGAAGAATAGTATTAGCAGATGGGACATTTATATCTTTATACAGTGAAGTTCAAAATGGAAGTTGCACTCATACATATTTTAGCAATGAAACAGACTCAAACGGTAATTTTATACCAGATCCTTCTAGCCCTACAGGATTAAAAGGGGAGTACAAAACTTCGATGAATTGTGGATTTATATATATCGACACAAATGGTTTAAAAGGTCCAAATCAAGTTGGGAAAGATTATTTTATTATTAGCTCAACAAATAAAATCTTTACATCTTCTATAGATACCTATGGAAATCTAAATTATGTACTTTCACATAATAAATTAATTAAAACTGATAATTACTCAATAGGTAAATACTAAAAATATTCTAAGCAGACAAAGTAAAGATTTCGTATATTTCTTCGTCTGAAAGTTCTGTAATAATCTTTTCTCCTTCGTATACAGCCAAATCTGCAAGTTCCTTTTTAGATTTAAGCATTTCGTCAATTTTTTCTTCAAAAGTACCCAATGTAATCATTCTGTGAACCATTACATTTTTATCTTGCCCAATACGATAAGTTCTATCAGTTGCTTGATCTTCTACAGCTGGATTCCACCACAAGTCGTAATGAATTACATTAGTTGCACTTGTAAGGTTAAGCCCTGTACCACCTGCTTTTAATGACAATACCATGATTTTTGCATCATCATCATTTTGGAATCTGTTAATAAGATCCTCACGCTGTGGAACAGTCAAAGAACCATGGAAAAATAAAGATTCGGTATTACATTCATCAGCAATAACTTTACACAATATGTCACCCATTTCTTTATATTGTGTAAAGATAAGAGTTTTTTCGTTATTATCGAGAATACTTTGGACAGTTGAAATACATTTATCCATTTTTCCTGATAACTCTTTATTCATTTCACCGCCTTTTAAGAACTGATAAGGGTGGTTACAAATTTGTTTCAAAGCAGTAATCAATTTGAATATATTTCCTCGTCTGTTAATTCCGGTGAAACCTGAAATTTTTTCCATCATTTCATTTAAGGTCTTTTCATACAAAACAGCTTGAGGTTTTGATAAGTAGCAATAATCATTAATAACCATTTTTTCAGGTAAATCCGTAATTACATGTTTATCAGTTTTCAAACGTCTCAGAACAAATGGGGATACAGACATTTTCAATTTTGCGGCACGAGAAGTTTCCTTAAATCTTTCAATAGGAATTGCATAACTTTTTTGGAATTCTTTTAATGTGCCTAAATATCCTTGATTAATAAAATCAAATATTGACCATAACTCTGTTAATCTGTTTTCTACAGGAGTACCGGTCATTGCAATTTTAACATCTGATTTTAACATCTTAACAGCAAGAGTTTGAGCAGTATCTGGATTTTTAATATTTTGGGCCTCATCTACAATAATCATGCCCCATGAATTTTTCTTCAGCTCTTCAATGTCAATTCTCATTATTGCATAAGTTGTTAAAATTACATCATGCTTTAAGTCCAACTGCCTTTCTGCACCGTGATAAATTACAGCATCTAATGAAGGAGCAAACATTTGTAATTCCTTCATCCAGTTACCCATCAATGTTGTAGGACAAACAACAAGTACAGGTTTGTCAAGCTTATTTTCTTCTTTCATCTTCAGAATTAAACTGATCACCTGAATAGTTTTACCTAAGCCCATATCATCGGCCATACATGCGCCAAAACCTTTTGAAACATTTGTCCAAAGCCATTTTAAACCGGTCATCTGATAAGGTCTTAACTCTCCTTTCAATTCTTTTGGCGGAGTCACTTCAACAGGCTTGTTAAAATCTTGAATAACTTTTGCAAATGCTTCATCATAATCAAAATCATACTGTTGCAATTGTCCTGACATTGACGCATGGATTAACTCCATTCTAGACATTGATTTAAAGTTAGCCTTAGCAATTTGCTCAAACAATTTTTTTGTATCTTCCTGATCAATTAGAACATACTTATTTTTATACTTGATTAAGCCATTTTGCCCTTCTATAAGCTTATTAAATTCCTCAATAGATAACTTTTCATTTCCGATTGCAATTTCATAAGAAAAATCTAAAATATCATCTAAAGAAATTTTTGAAGACGAATTATTATTGAAAATATCTGCCAAATCTTTAGAACGTGAAGTCTTTACTTTTGCATTAATTGAAGCGCGAGGGACAACAATATTAGTCAATTCTTCAGGCAAAATAACCTCAATTTGAGCCTTTTGAAGATAATATGCTGTCTGAGTTATAATTTTATAAACTTGATTTAGGTCTAAATCAAGAGCTAATTTATCTTCATCCTCAAACAAATCTTCTAATTCAGGCATATACCTAATTGCATAATTCAATTGTTTCTCTACAATTCTTGCAATATCAGAAGAGTTTGCACCAAAGACTTCTTCATCAGTATACAATTTATCAATTAAAACATCTTCATTAGTTTTTCTGTTTTTAATATGTACTTTTAAACGGAATAACTCTTGACCTTCTAATTTTGTAATTTTAAAGAATGGAATTACGTCATACTTGCCTAAATATAATTCATCAAACCATTGAGCAAAGCTTTCTGCAATATCATGACCTTTCATTACAGAACGTTGTTCCAAATCTTTTATCATATAAGTTCCTGATTTTACATCTTTGAACTTATACGCTTTAATACCTAAAAATTTATAAATTACATAATTCAAATAATTATAAATAAAATCATTGATAAAATTTTTAGGTTTTTCACCCTTTATAAACAAATCATCAGGAATATTTTCTTCAAACTGGTTTATAATTCTTGCCAATTGCTGAGAATTAATAATCGGTTCATACACAATTCGGAACATTGAACCATGAGTTTTTACAGTCGGAATAAAATACAATTTTTCAATTAGCTTCATTACAAAATATGTAAGCTTATTCAAATAAATAAAAGTCGGAGTAAGGGATTCTAAGTCAACAACATTACCAAAACCTCCAAAGTAATCCATTACAAGATCCAAACTCATTGCGTATCCGACCTTATCATCCATTACTTCTGATTTAAAACGGAATAATGAACCTTTTGATTTTAAATAATATTGAAAATTGTTTGTTGGTGTAACAAAAAATGATAACTTATCATTATTATTCACCAAATAAAAATTAGTATTCCTTGTAGGAGCATTAGGACTAAGAAAAATTCCTGCGAACTCATCTTCAACTGTTTGATAAATTAAACTTAGAGTATAACGAAAATCTTTATTTTTAAAACCGTCAGGATTTTCTGACAAATTAAAAAATAATTCATCTACATTATTCTTTTTAAACGAAAAATCAATATCCAAAAATTTATTATCAGTCATAATTATCCTAATCTTCTAACTTATGTTTATTAATACAAGATGCCGCAATTTATACGGCATCTTGTTTATTTGAACTTACTTTATTAAAGACTCACAGTCCATTTCCACAGGCTTTTTAATACCCATCAATTGAAGAACTGTCGGTGCAATATTACATAAAGCACCATCTTCTTTCAATTGAATATCTTTCGGAGCATTAATAAGCACAAATGGAACTTTATTTGTAGTATGAGCAGTCTGAGGTTTTCCTGTTTCAGGGTTTACCATAACTTCAGAATTACCATGGTCTGCTGTCAACAACATAATTATGTTATTTTTAACACAAGCATCGGCAATTTTACCAACACATTCATCGACAGTATGGCAAGCTTTTTCTGCTGCTTCTAAAACTCCTGTATGTCCTACCATATCAGGGTTTGCAAAGTTTACCAAAATAAATTCATATTCCGGATTATCGATTGCTTTTAATACATTTTCACAAACTTCAGGGGCACTCATCTCTGGTTGCATATCATAAGTTGCAACTTTTGGAGATGGAACAAGCACCCTTGTTTCATGAGGTTGAGGCTCATCAATTCCACCGTTAAAGAAGAATGTTACGTGAGCATATTTTTCTGTTTCAGCTGTTCTGAATTGGTGAATTCCGTTAGCCTCTAAAACATCTCCCAAAATATTTACAAGATGCTCTTTAGGGAATGCTACAGGGAATGTAAAATCTTCATTATAACTAGTCATAGTTATATAGCAAAGATTTTTCAGAACTTTCTTTCTTTCAAACCCATCAAAATCTGAGAAATTTAATGCTTTAGATATTTCTCTAGCTCTATCAGGTCTAAAGTTAATGAAGATAATAGAATCATTATCATGAATTCTTGATTCTTCGCCACCAATTACAGTAGGAAGAACAAATTCATCATTATCACCTCTTGCATAAGACGCTTTAACACCTTCACAAGCAGACGCTGCATGTTCTCCTTCACCGAATAATAAAGCATTATAACCTTTTTCAACTCTATCCCAACGATTATCACGATCCATTATATAATAACGACCAATAATTGTTGCAACAGGAGGTAATCCATATTTCTTCAATTCATCTTCAACAGGTTGAAGGAATGTACAAGCACTTTGAGGAGGAGTATCACGTCCATCTAAAAATGCGTGAACATAAACTTTTTTCAAACCGTTTTCAGCAGCCATTTTAATCAATGCCAATAAATGATCTAATGAAGAATGCACACCGCCTGTAGATACTAGTCCAAAAATATGTAAAGCGGAATTATTTTCTTTAGCATGATTCATAGCCATCAAGAAACGCTCATTTTTGAAGAAAGAACCGTCTTTAATCGCTCTGTTAATTCTTGATAAGTCTTGATATACAACTCTGCCTGCACCTAAGTTTAAGTGGCCTACTTCACTGTTGCCCATTTGACCTTCCGGCAATCCCACATATTCACCATCAGCGTGAATAGAAATTGTAGGATATTCTTTTTCCAACTTATCAACATGGACAGGATGTGATAATTTAGTTGCATCAAATTCAGGGTGGTTTTTGCTAATTCCCCAACCATCCATAATACATAATAATACTCTCTGTGTCATAATTATAGCCCTTCTATTTATATTTCCACGCTATATGAATTTTAACAGGAAAATAAATCAAAAACAAGAGGATTTTTAATATACAATTTGAACATACACAGTTCTAGTTCTTGCTTTATTGTCAAAATCAATCAAAACTATTTGCTGCCACTGTCCCAGCTGCAATGCGCCGTCAATTAATGGCACCATTGTATTATTACCGATAATAGAAGCTCTTACATGAGAATATCCGTTACCATCATGCCAGGTTTCATCATGATGATATTGCCCACTTAACGGAGCTATTTTATCTAAAGCCTCAGGTAGATCAACTAAAAGTCCAGGTTCAAATTCAATATTTGTAATTGATACTGTACTTCCTGCAACATACACATGAACTACAGCTGATTGAAGAGAATGACTATAGACAGCATGTTTTACCTTTTGAGTAATATCAATAATATCAGTAAAACCTTGAGTATTTACAGTAAACTTTTCATTTATAACTGTCATAAAATAAACCTCAATTCCCCGTCTTTTACAAGTTTTCGTCCTTTTGAATAAACTGCAAAAGGAACATCTTGTTTTATTACAGCATTATAATCCTCTCCGTCAAATAACTTAAATACATTAAAATCAGCATCTTTTCCAATTTCAATAGATCCAATTGAATTATCCAAGCGTAAAATTTTAGCAGGATAAATAGTCAAATATTTAATCAAGTCAACTGTATCCAATAAATTATTAACATTTGCATTTCTCGCTAATTCCATAAGACTATATGTTTTTTCTTGCGAGAAAGTCTGAGTTGAAAAACCGAAATTTTCAGAGAAATACTCTAGAACTTTATCAAAATCAAGTTTTTTATTACAAATTTCTTTACTATACAAAGGCTGATAAATAAATTTAACACCAGTTTCTGCTAATTGTTCCAACTCATCTTCTGCATAATTTGCATTTGCAACAAGGACTTTTTTCGTAAGAACTTTTAAATTTTCAAGATATCTAACAGGAGTAAGCTCTTTTTCATAAGGACTGATTTTTCTTAATCCCATAAACTTATGCAATATATCGACATCCGAAAAGCCGTGCTCTAACCAATCAATCTCATCTTGAGATTCAGCAAATCTCGTCATCATTAACATATTATGTTTACGGCAATATTTTGAAAATAAAGCCCATAATTTTTTATGCACCCCTGACATTGAATTTAGCATAATACCAATATGAGTATTTTCCCCTTTATGGAAAATTAAATCTTCAACAACCGATCTTACAAGTTTAAAATTCTTTTTACTTTTATTTTTAGTATCTGCAAACACCTCAAAGAAAAGATAATTTTTGATAGGAAGTCTATTTATTATATCAAAATATTTAAACTCTTTAGACACTTGTGCAATACAAGTAGTACCAGACATAATTGAAGATGTAACACCTTTTTTAAAAGCTAAAATTTTTTCTTCTCTATCTAATGAAAAATAATCAGTCAAAATCTCAGCCCATTTTCTTGAGTAACTTTCTTGACTTACCCCCGCAAAATTATATTTAAGAGATAATACTTTAAAAAATTTCTTGAGTTTATTTTTTACTCCTTGCGGCTTAGCAATACCAATATCTGTATATTGAAATTGAGTCAATAAATCAATAAAACCCGGAGTTATAACAGCGTTACCTAAATCTTTTATATGTTTCTCATCGAAATTAACATCAGAATTAGGGATAATATCAATTATTTTCCCTTCATCGACTACAATTGCCATATCCTCTAAAACTTTATCAGTAGATGTTAAAATCCATTTAGCTTTATAACACTTCATAATGTCTCCCCTATAAAAGGTATTTTACAATATGAAAGTTTAAATTGCAAGATTATATTCTAACTGGGTAATCCTTAGGAACTTTCCAATTATTATTTTGGATCATATATCCACATGAATTTAAGCCACTATTTCCACCTTTATTTAAGCAATTATTTATATTATAAATTATCTGGATTAAACTTCGGCTCTAATTTATATAAAGATTCAACAGAATAAGCGCCATCCGCAAGAACAAAATCCTTATCTCCAAATCTTTTCATACTAATAGGAAACGGTTCAAATTTTCCATTAGCATACACCCCATGCTGATGTCCGTCTTTATATAGAGATTGTTTTGCAACACCTGTACATTGTCCATTTTCATATGCGTAATTATAACGGGTTACTTCAATTGCATCAGGGTTATCTAACTTTTCATTATATACAGAACGCTCATACAATTTTTCTTTACGAAAATAATCTTGATATTGATTTTGAGTATCATTACGCTTAACTGTCACATTTCTTGTTAATGTATCTTTAACAAACGGTTCAAAATTTTCAACATTCACTTCTTTTATTAAACAACTTGAATTTATATCATTTGGATTTTCAATAATTTGTTCAACTTCTCCTTTGTATAATTTATGAGTAATAGAATTTGTCTGTGAATCAAATTTTGAAACAACTCTTTTTTGAAGTTTTCCATCACGATCAAATATTAATGTATCTAATGTAGGAGTTTTTGCTTCAACTGTAGAAACAAATTGAGCTCGCAGACCGCCATCTTGTAATTTAGAAATTTTATTAAGAAGCAAACGACCAACATCAGATTTTAATTTTAATGAGTGATTTATAGGACTGTTAGCTTTTCCATTTTCATAAGTATAATCTGAACGGTTAAATTCGGTTGTATCGGAAGTTACAGCCTTTACCTTATAAACAGATCGATTCTTCAGTTTTCCATCAGTGTAAGAATCCTGATAATGAACTTGAGAGCCATCATTAAGACTAATTTTGATATCTCTTGACAATGGCTTGTTATCTTCTAAACAAACTTCTTTTATTAAACATTTAGAATCAATATCAATTGGTTTTTTAAGAATAGAATCAGTTTCACCCATAAATAATTGATAAGTAGTTGTATTTGTTTTGGAATCAAATTTAGAAACAATTCTTTTTTGAAGTTTTCCATCACGATCAAAAAGAAGAACATCTTGTAATGAAGATTTATTATCAATAGCTGGAGTAGAATATTGTACTTTATACCCACCATTTGCTAATTTTTTTAAATGTTTAGAGCTCAAATCTTCAATATCGGACTTTAAATTAGCCAAAACATTATTTACAGAAATTTCGATATTATCATTCGACTTTATAGGCTCAGATATTTTTTTACCTTTAAAAATATAATAAGTAGCAACACCTAAAGCTGCACTTCCTAATAAACCAATTCCTAATTTAGTAGAATTGGACATTCCTTTAGAATTTTTCTCAGGTTGTTTAACACTATCCTTAGTTTGGACATTATTACTTCTAAATGATAAATTATTTAATAGTAAAATTCGCATGCTCATATAAAACTCAAACAAAATATTTTTTGCTACCCAAAAATTTCATCAGAATAAAAAACAAACTCTAAATGACCAATAATTATTGTATCACCATCTTTTATTCCCTTTTTAGCCAGTTCGTCAAATACACCCATACCCTTCATAATATTTTGAAAACGAATAACCTGTTCAGAGTTTCTTTCATCAGTAACTCCAGCAAGTCTTTCAATTTTTCCACCTTCAATAATAAAGGTATCTTTAGCGACTTTGAATATTTCAAAAGAACTGTCATCATTATTATAAGCACCTAAATCTTCTTCAACCACAATTTCTGTTTCAGGTTTAGGAATTTCATCAACTTTTTCAGCCATAAAATCAAGTAACGACTCTAAATTTTCACCTGTAACAGCTGAGATTTCAAAGACATCAGATGATACTTTTTTAAATTGTTCTAATAACTCGGACTTTTTATCATCATCAATTGCATCAATTTTATTTAACGCAATAATCTGATAAAGATTTGCTAAATGCTCAGAATGCTTTTCAAGTTCTAAATTAATTTTTTTATAATTATCAAAAGGATTTTCTTCTGTTGAATCTATTAAATGAACTAAAAATCTACATCTTTCAACGTGACGCAAAAAATCGTGTCCTAATCCGACACCTTCAGATGCTCCTTCTATTAATCCAGGGATATCTGCAACAACATAGCCGTCTCCTGAACGTTTTTTTACAACACCCAAATTCGGAATTAATGTTGTAAAAGGATAATCTGCAATTTTAGGCTTTGCTGAACTTATTCGACTTATCAAAGTTGATTTTCCGGCATTTGGCATTCCCAAAAGACCAACATCCGCAATTAGTTTTAATTCTAAAAATAATTCTCTTTCAATTGGCGGTTCACCTGGTTCACAGAATTGAGGAGCTCTTTTTTGAGCAGTTGCAAACCTTGCATTACCTCTTCCTCCACGACCACCTTTCGCAACTAATACCTTTTGATCATGAGATGTCAAATCTGCTATGATATTACCTGTTTTTATATCTTTTACGACTGTACCTACAGGAACTTTTATAAATAAATCTTTTGCACAACGGCCGTGCATATTTTTAATCCCGCCATTTTCACCTGCCTCAGCTTTAAAGACAGATTTATGTTTAAAATCCATAAGAGTAGACATATTTTCATCTGCAACAAGATAAACATCACCGCCGCGACCACCATCACCTCCGGCAGGACCGCCTTTATCTACATACTTTTCTCTTCGCCAAGCAACCATTCCGTTGCCGCCACGTCCTGAAACTACTCTTATTTTTGATTTATCTATAAACTTCATATTTATTTCCTTTTTGTATTATAATAATACTATGAAAAATCTAAAAAATAAATTATTCTCAAAAGAACAAATAGAAATAGGACCGCAAAGCGGATATGATAATTACATAATGGCCATTGAATCAAGTTGTGACGAAACAGCTTGTGCTATTGTAAAAAATGGTAGAGAAGTTATTGCAAATGTTGTAGCATCTCAAATCAAAACTCATGCTCAATTCGGAGGTGTAATACCGGAAATAGCAGCAAGAGAACACTTAGATTCTATTAATATAGTAATTGATGAAGCATTCAAGCAAGCAAAAGAAAATGCAGGGATTAATCCTCAAGATATTACAGCATTCGCAGGCACAGTAGGTCCAGGCTTAGTAGGGTGTCTTTTAGTCGGGCTAAATGCTGCAAAAACACTTGCACTAACTTATGACAAACCTTTTATTGGAGTCAATCACTTAAATGCGCACCTTTGCGGAAACTACCTTGATACAGATTTAAAACCTCCATTTATGGCTCTTTTGGTAAGCGGTGGTCACACTCAAATTATTGATGTTAAATCATATTCAGAACAAACAATTCTAGGTGAAACTGTAGATGATGCAGTCGGAGAAGCTTATGACAAAGTAGCAAGATTAATCGGACTTCCATACCCAGGCGGCCCAAGATTAGATAAACTTGCACAGGAAGGAAATCCGTTCGCTTTTAAGCTTCCTGAAGCCAGAGTAGATGGATACAATTTCAGTTTCAGCGGGTTAAAAACGGCGGTATTAAGACTTGTTAAATCTTTCGAAGGGAAAGAATTACCTGAAAAAGATATATGTGCAAGTTTTCAAGAAACAGTATCATCAACACTTTTACATAAACTAAAAAAAGCTCTGGAGACCAGCGGATATAATCAAGTTGTAATAGCAGGTGGAGTTGCAGCTAATTCTGAAATCAGAAAGAAAATATTTGACCTTGAAAAAGAAGGTTATAAAGTATTTGCACCTCCAATGAAATATTGTACAGATAATGCTGCAATGGTTGCATCTTGCGCTTATTTCAACACAAATACTTTTGATGATGTTAATACTGAAGTATTTTCAAGAGTAAAATAAAAAAGTATAGATATATTCTTGAAAATTAATTATGAACAATTGTAAATTTTACACTTTAAACTAGCAAAAAAGTTTTTTGTTACACGTTTAACAATTGTGAAAAATCTTGGGAATATAAACTATACTATGAAACCTTTTTACGGAATCGGACAAAATCCTATTCCGTATTCTTATTATAAAAATAAACAAGAAATATCATTCCAAGGAGCTACAGAAGAATTTTCCAGACGATTCATAACAACCCAAAAAGAAATTATTGATGTATTTATAAAAGATCCAAAATCAAAACGAATAGCCGGGAATTTACCTGATAGCTGGCTTATAAAATTAACTGGAAAAACTCAAGAAGAAAAAAATGAAATCATCGGCAAAATATTTATGCTGTTTAGAGCTGCAATAAAACATTTAAAGCCATATGATGCCCAAATAGGCAGCAAAGAGTACAACAAATCAAAAGCTAATTTAGAAAATAAAAGAATTAAAGAAGTATCTATTTTTTTAACAAAAGGACTTAGACACTTTGGAATACTACCAGAAAATAATTTAATAACCTTAAAACGACTAAAAGTTAAGGGGTTATACATTAAAAGAGGGTATGTACTTAAAGAAAAAGGACAAAAACCAACTTTGGAAAGATTATTTATTAAAAAATTTAGAAAGATAAATCCATTATCACTTGAATGTGATACGAACGGACAATATTCCGAAATAGCACATGGACTGTACTTAAATAAAAATGTTCCAAGTGAATATATTACAAAATTCTATTGGGGGGATACAAAAGCAGGTTACATGACAACAAAATATGAAACAGCTCCTAAACATTCCAGCCCTATTGTTAAATTCAAAAAAGAGTATAATAGTCTGGAAGAATTTGCAAATGATTTTTATAATAAAACTGGAATTGAACTGTATGAAGTCATTGATCAAGATATAATTCCAGGAGAATTTATAAACAATAAATTCAAGCCGTACACAAAAGAAACGTTAATATTAAATTTTTTACAAAAAATATTAAATCAACACGGATTACAACATACTGATCTACATGATTTCAATGCAATAATCGGAACTACAGAAGAAGGTAAACCAATCGTTAAAATAATTGACATTGGAGGTATTGTCCAAAATATAAAAATTAACTAAGCTTTTACATAAATTTTAGATAGAATAAACTCAGTAATTTTCTTTTCTAAATTAGTATTAAAATGTCCGTTAACCTCTTTTATAAAATAACATGGACTTGTCACATTTATCTCAATTATTTTTTCATCAATTACATCTAATCCTACCAATGGCAAACCTAAAGAATTTAATTCCTTAGCTACAGGAAGGAACTTCTCTTTTTCGCTAGGGGTTAATTCCGCCTTTACTATATTACTGTCACAATGCTCATTAAATTTGAAGTCATCATTAGATGGTAATTTTTGAACACAAACATCAAGCACTTCATCTCCTAAGAACATAACCCTTTTATCTCCAAAACGAGCTTTAGGAATATATTTTTGAACCATAATCAACTGTGTTTGATTTTTTGTCATTGTATTAATAATTACAGCAATATTTTTATCCCCTTTTTTCAATGTCATAACACCAGCACCAAAGCAGGCATTTAGAGGCTTCAAAACAATTTCATCATGTTCTTTTAAAAATTCAATAATATCTGTTTTTGAAGAAGTTACAATATTTTCAGGCATTAAATCTAAAAATTTTACGGTATGCATTTTTTCATTAAAATTTCTGATAGATTTTGGATCATTTAAAATCAGAGTTTTATTTCTATCTACAAAATCAAAGATATAAGTCGCATTGATATAATCCAAATCAACCGGTGGATCAGGTCTGAATAGAACTAATGGGAAATCATTTATATTCTTTTTAATTAGAGCTTTATCGTAGAAAATATTTCCGTTTTTTTCATAAGCTTCATAACAATTAGTATAAGCTACACCACTATTCAAGCCTAAATTATCAATTGTAGTTATGTAAACATTATTATTTTTAAATAACAATTCTCTAATCAGCCAAAAATTAGTTACCAGATTATTAAATTCAAAATACTTTAACTCTAACCTGTCAATTACAAATAATATATCCATAATTTTAATCTCCAATACACTTTCAAAGTTTAAAACAACAAAAATTTTATACAATTAGAAAGCGGACTAATTAACATTTTCAGGATTTAAAATTACGCAATTTGAATTATTAATTTGAACAAGTTTCATAAATTTTTCCAAATCAGTTTGGATTTCAGGGAAAGTGTTATAATGCATAGGAATTACAGTCTGAGCACCAATCCAATCAGCTGCTACCGCAGCATGTTCAACATCCATAGTATAATGTCCACCAATTGGTAAAAGTGCAATATTTGGTCTATATAATTCTTTTATTACTTTCATTTCAGCTGTCAATGCAGTATCACCTGCATGGTAGATACGAACATTTTCAACATCGAAAATAATCCCTGCAGGTTCTCCAGCATAGCGTCCATCCGGTAATGAACTTGTATGGAATGCCGGCACAAATACAACTCTGCCCCAATCATAATTTAGCCATCCGCCAAAATTTACAGCTTTTACTTTGCAGCCCTGTTCCTTGCAATAATGAGCTAACTCTACAATTGCAGTAATTGTTGCATCTTTTTCTTTTGCTATCTCGATTGCCTGACCGAGGTGATCTCCATGAGCATGAGTTAAAAATATATCAGTAATATTTGCACTATGCCAGTCATATTTTGGATTAATACTTACATATGGGTCTACCATAATTGAATTTTCTTTTAATTTAATTTCAAATGCGCTGTGTCCGATATATTTTAAATCCATAATTTTTCTCCTTATATTTTATTTTTAAATATTTAATCAATATAACAAATTTTATTGTAAAATACAATTATGCAATATAACTTATTAATGCAAAAATGCATAGAACTAGCAAAACAAGGTGAAGGATATACTTCTCCAAATCCTTTAGTAGGGTGTGTTGTTCTTGACAAAGACGGGAATGAAATATCTAACGGTTATCATCATAAATATGGGGATAACCACGCTGAAAGAGATGCCCTTTTGAAATTGCATAATGGAGAAGAAAAAGAAGGAACTTTAATCGTAAATCTTGAACCTTGTTCTCATTATGGGAAAACACCTCCTTGCGCCGATTTAATTATTGAAAGAGGAATAAAAAAAGTTGTAATAGGAATGCAAGACGTCAATCCGATTGTTGCAGGAAACGGCATTCGCAAACTTAAAAATGCAGGGATAGAAGTTATAGAGCACATTCTTGAAGACGAATGCAGACAATTAAATGAAGTTTTCATTAAGAACATGCAAAAAAAAGAAACTTTTGTAGCTCTAAAAACAGCAACAACACTGGATGGAAAAATTGCCACACATAACGGCTCTTCTAAATGGATTACATCAGAAAAAGCAAGAGAAGAAGTAAAAAAAATAAGGAATCGTTATGATGCAATAATGACAACTTCATCTACAATTTTTGCGGATAACCCAACCATGCTTCACAGAAAAAAAATTATATTAGATAGAAAACTCAAAACAAATTTAGAAAGTCCAATTTATAAAAGCGGTGAAATATATTTATTTAATGAATCTCTGGATATGTTTGAAGGCGGTATAAATTTTATAAAAACACCTGTAACAAATGAAAAATTAGATTTAGATTTCATTCTAAATAAAGTTTTTGAACTAGGCATTAAAAGTATTTTAGTCGAAAGCGGAGGCCATCTTAACGGCGAAATATTAAAATACACTGATAAAATTTATCATTTTATAGCACCAAAAATTACCGGTGATAACAGATCTTTATCCTGTTTTGAATTTCAAAAAATAGATAATATAAATGCCAGTTACAATTTTAAAATTACACAAACAGATATTTTTGAGCCTGATATCTTATTAACTTACTATCCTATTTCCAAATAAGTAAAAAGTTGTATAATAATTCTATGATAAAAAAAATGAGTGCTGCAGGAACTTTTTATCCTGCGAAAAAAGAAGAATTAGAAGAGTTATTAAAAAAATTTACTATTGAAAATCCAAAATATTATTCAAGAGCAATAATTGTCCCACACGCAGGCTATAAATATTCAGGAGAATTGGCTGCTAAAGGAATACAACAGCTCAATAAAGCTGTAAAAAATATTTTTATATTTGCACCTGCTCACTATGAAAGAATTTTTGGATGCTCTGTATGCAGCTATAATGCTTTTGAAACGCCATTTGGGAATATTGAAGTCAATCAAACCTTGACTAAAGAAATTGCAAAATTTTGCGACTGTAATATAGGAAATTTTGCCTTTGAAAAAGAACATTCAATTGAAGTTCAATTACCATTAATAAAATATTTTTTACCAAATGCAAAAATTGTACCTATACTATATGGCTGTGAAAATTTTAAAAATTTATCTGAAACAATTGAAAATTTCTATGAAGATGAAGAAAATGCGTTTATAATCTCAAGTGATTTAAGCCATTTTTATCCTGAAAAAGAAGCTTCAAAAATTGATAACTACACAGCAAAAATGATTGAAGAAAATAATTTAAGCAATTTTGAACAAGAACAGGCATGCGGAGCTGTGGGTATTTGCGGACTTATTGAATTTGCTAAAAAGAAAAATTATTCACTAATTAGAAAAGGGCTAATAAATTCAGCGGCGAAAACAGGAGATTCTTCTAGAGTTGTAGGGTATGGCTCTTGGTTTTTATACGAAGGAGAAAAAAATCAATACATAAAAAAATATTACTCAGATTTTGCAAAAAAAATCTGCTCAAACAGTATCCTATCAGGATTACAACTTGGTCATACAGAAGTTAATAACTACGAATGCATATTTGATGAATACGGTGCATCTTTTGTAACCTTAGAATTAAACGGAATACTAAGAGGCTGTATTGGCTCTATTATTCCTCACCGATCACTTATTAACGATTTAATTAAAAATGCTCATTCTGCAGCATTTTCAGATCCGCGATTTCCTGCACTGACATTAAATGAATTCAACAAAATAAACATAAAAATATCACTACTGTCAATTCCAGAAAGATTACATTTTGATACAGAAGAAGAACTACTGCAAAAATTAAAACCATTTGAAGATGGGCTAATAATTCGTGATGGCAACTACCAAGCAGTATTTCTACCTGATGTTTGGGAACAACTGCCTGACAAAAAAGAATTTTTGGAACAATTAAAATTAAAAGCAGGACTTTCCAAAAACTATTTTTCAGAAAATTTAGAAGCTTTTAAATTCAGTACAACAAAAATTTAACCAACTATATTAAGTTTGTTGCTTTCATACTGAGATTTAATATTATTATAAGCGACATGAGAAGATCTAGAGTTTCTAGAAGAAGCAGCTAGCAAACAATCAAATGCTTCCTTATTAAAATCATTCATTTTTATCTAATTTTCAGACAAACTTCTATGATCCTTTTCTAAACTGTTTAATTTATCATAAATAACATTAAGTTTATCATCAGTACTTAATGAATAAAAATTTCTTTTTCCAAGTAAAACATCTCTATAAACCTGAGATGATCCAAAAGTTTGCTTACTTACAGAATTTACTAACATTCAAGTACTCCTATCTATTCAATAACTTTACCATCAAAAAGTTCCATTACCATATTTACATTATCTGAATGCAAAGATGCTTCGATTTTAGCTGCACTATCTGATTTTACTTGTTGAGTAACTTCTTCCTTTAATTCCTCAACTTCCTCTGATTTCACCTCAGGTTCAGATGATACAGGTTTCATTATTGGTGAAGGTTTAGGCTTTGGAGCTTCAAATGTTTTAGGTGCTGAATGATGTGGTGCTGAAGGTTTTACTTGAACATCATCAGGATGAGGAAGCCTTACCGTTACATTTGAATTAGATTGACCGAATAAAGAATTTACAGCATCAATAATTGCTTGTTTTTTAGAACCGCTTTGAACCTGATTTAAGAAAATTTCATTTTTCATAGATAAAACAGTATCTTCAGCTGTTATTTTAACAGGGTTTGCCCATTGTTTTAAAAGAGCTCTTGTCGGTGCACTATGAATATTTTCTAACAATTGTCCCCATAATACTGAAATATCATCACCTGCAACAGCTTTTGATTTTGGCATAGGGGCAAAATCATCAGTACTTTGAACTTTAGTATTTACAGGAACTTGATTTTCTTCATTTGATTTTGGAACAGGCTGTTCTTTAGGAATTTCAACTTGTTTTTCAGCCTCTTTTTGTTTTAAAATATCAGGTTTAGCATGCTCAGATCTTTGAATTTCAGCTTTCATTACAGGCGATGGCGCTGTCTTATATGAAGCAACCTGAACAGGAGCTGAATATGATCTTGCATTACTACCTATATTTGTAGCTCCACCTTCTAATCTTGCAATCCTATTTTGCAGTTCAACCAGAGATGTATTTTCCGTCAAATTTGCAAGATCAATAATAGCTACTTCTAACCACAGTCTAGGATTATTAGTCAATTTTAACTCTTTTATATAATCAGAACATTTATCAATTAAAAATACTATTTGATGAGTTTCTACTAATTCGGCTTGAGAATTCAATGCACTAATTTGCGCATCATTTGCTTGAGTTAATTCAAATACAATTTCTTTTCTGCAATTTTTTACAATTAACAAATTCTTTAAATAATCCATTAAATTAGTCAAAATCTGAACAGGTTCATTTCCTGAATTATAAATTTTTTCTAAATCTTCAATAGCTTCTTGAGGTTTTGAATTAACAATTTTATCTGCAAGTGAATTTAAAGTATCAAAAGACAAACGACCAAGCAAATTATTAATATCATCTGTTGAAATTGCTTCTTCTCCATCAAGAACGCTTAATTGATCTAACAGAGCAATACTATCACGCATTCCGCCAGCAGAATTTTTTGCTATAGTGAATAACGCATCATCTGTTATATTAATCTTTTCCTTATCAGAAATATATCTTAAATGCTTAACGATATCATCAGTAGTTATACGTTTAAAATCAAAACGCTGACAACGGCTTTTTATAGTATCTAAAACTTTATGCACTTCTGTAGTTGCAAGAATAAATATAACATTTTTCGGAGGTTCTTCTAATGTTTTCAAAAGCGCATTAAAAGCAGTAGTTGAAAGCATATGAACTTCGTCTATAATATAAATTTTATATCTGCTGTTTACAGGTGCATACATAACCTTTTCTAAAATATTTTGAGCATCTTCAACTTTTCTGTTACTTGCAGCATCAATTTCAATTACATCCATAGGAGTTGAATTTGTAATATCTATACAGTTTTCACAAACACCGCATGGAGTAATTGTAGGCCCCTCTTTACAATTTAAAGATTTAGCAAAAATACGAGCAGTAGAAGTCTTCCCCGTACCTCTAGGACCTGTAAAAAGATATGCATGCGAAATTTTATTTAACTCAATAGCATTTTTTAACGCTTTTTTAATATGTTCCTGCCCAACAACCTCTTCTAATTTTTGAGGACGATATTTTCTGTATAAAGGTATGTATTTTTCGTTCATGGTAAAATTATAGCAAGATAATACCGAAAAGGAAAATATTATGAAGATAATTAAACCTGCATTACTAAAAGAAGGAGATACAATCGGAATTTTAGCACCTTCAGGTCCAATGGAAGATGATACAAACCTTTTACGTGCAGTAAAGTTCTTTGAAAATAAAGGCTATAAAATTAAATTATCTGATAATGTATATAAAAAAAACAAATATTTGGCAGGAACTGACGAAGATAGATTAGACGCTCTGCATAATATGTTTGCGGATAAATCAGTAAATGCAATAATTTGTCTAAGAGGCGGGTATGGAGCAATCAGGTTAATTAACAAAATTAATTATGATTTAATTAGAGAAAACCCCAAAATTTTTTGTGGATATTCAGACATCACAGCTCTTAACGCAATGTTTTTAAAACGAGCGGGACTTATGACCTATTCAGGACCAATGATTTTAAGTGATTTTGGACAAGAAAATCTTTGTGAATTCACTATTAATAAATTCTTTGAAACGGTATGTAAAGATAAATTCGATTATGAAGGCACATTCTGGGGCGGGAATTTATCCACCCTCGTATCACTTTGCGGACAGGATTTTATACCTGACTTTGAATTTATATTATTCTTAGAAGATCTCAACGAACCTCTATACAAAATTGACAAAATGGTAACTCAATTATTTAACATTGAAAAAATTAGAAAAAACACAAAAGCAATAGCAATCGGTGATTTTCTTGACTGTGAAAGCGTAGATTATATTTTTGAAGAGCTTAATCTTCCATTAATAAAAAATTTTCCTGCATCACATTCTGCAAAAAAAGCAACAATACCTTATGGAATGGCAAATAATTAATTTTATATTAAGTAATTATTCTCACTTTTGTTTTTGAGCTAAAATAGAATTATGTAGTAGATAAATAAGGAAAAGACTATGTGGGATTATTCAGATAAAGTTATAGACCATTACAGAAACCCTAGAAATGTAGGGAAAATTGATAATGCAGATGCAATAGGCGAAGCAGGCTCATTGGCTTGTGGTGACTCATTAAAAATATATTTAAAAATTAATAACGGAATCGTTACAGATGCAAAATTCCAGACTTTCGGATGCGGATCAGCAGTTGCAAGTTCTAGTATTTTGACAGAAATGATTATTGGAAAACCTGTAGAAGAAGTCAAAAAAATTACAAATAAAGACATTGCAGACCAATTAGGCGGACTTCCTCCGGAAAAAATGCACTGTTCAGTTATGGGCTATGAAGCTCTTGAGGATGCATTAAAAAATTATGATGATTACACCGATTTGGACGATTTAAGAAATGAGGAAGAAGCAAACAAACAAAGAGAAAAAATAGTTTGCACATGCTTTGGAATTACTGAAAATGTAATTTGGGATGCTATAAAAATGAACGGGCTTAAAACGGTTGAAGAAATCACAAATTACACAAAAGCAGGCGGTGCTTGCGGAAAATGTAAGGGATTAATCCAAGATATTATTGATACTTACTATAAAAAAGAAGGACATGAAAAAGAAAAATCAACACTTTCACCTGCTCAAAAGATTTTAAAAATTAATAACGTGATAGAAAATCAAATATCACCGGAATTAAGAAAAGATGGCGGAGATATTACTTTAGTTGACATAGACGGCAACAAAGTAATGGTAAAACTTCGCGGAAAATGTTCAGGCTGTAAAAATTCACACCTGACTCTTAAATCTTTTGTTGAAACAACATTAAGAGAAACTGTTGATAAAAATATCGAAGTTGTAGAGGTATAGAAAAATGAGTTTAATATATTTAGATAATAATGCAACGACCAAAGTAGACCCTCAAGTATTGGAAGCAATGCTACCATACTTTAAAGAAGAATATGCAAACCCATCAAGTGTATATGAGTTTGCTAAACGTTCAAATCATGCGGTAAAAGAAGCTCGTGGAGTAATGAAAGATTTCTTCAATGCTAAAGATGAAAAAGAAATCATATTTACCTCCTGCGGTTCTGAAAGTGCAAACACTGCTATTCGCGGAGTTTTGAACATGAACAAAAATAAAAGACACATAATCACAACTAAAGTAGAACACCCTTGTGTTTTAAATTTATATCAAACACTTGAAAAAGAAGGATACAAAGTCGATTATATCGGTGTAAATTCTAACGGAGAACTTGATTTAGCTCAACTAGAAGAAGCAATCGATGATGATACCGCTCTTGTATCTGTTATGTATGCTAACAACGAAACAGGTGTAATTTTCCCGATTGAAAAAATTTCTGAAATTATAAAATCAAAAAACAAAGAAACAAAATTCTTTGTAGATGCTGTACAAGTTTCAGGCAAAATTCCTATTGATGTTCAAGCAATAGGTGCAGACTTAGTTGGGATTTCAGGACATAAATTCCATGCGCCTAAAGGAATAGGTGCACTTTATGTTAATTCTAAAACACTTATCACTCCGCTAATTATCGGCGGACACCAAGAAAGAGGGAAACGAGCAGGTACAGAAAATGTTCCATACATCGTAGGGATGGCAAAAGCTGCAGAATTAGCTCAAGATCATTTAAAATATGAAGCAACAGAAGTAAAAAGACTTCGTGATAAATTAGAAAAAAATATCGTTAAAAATGTATTTAATGCAAGATTAAATACAGGAATTGTAAACAGAGTTCCAAACACTACAAATATCGGATTTGAATATATTGAAGGAGAATTAATTTTGCTTCACTTGAGTGATTTAGGGATCTGTGCAAGTTCAGGCAGCGCCTGCACATCAGGTTCTCTAGAACCAAGCCACGTATTAAGAGCAATGAATGTACCATTCACAGCAATTCATGGAAGCATAAGATTTTCACTAAGCAAATTCACTACAGAAAAAGAAATTGATTATGTATGTGAAAAAATGCCTGGAATAATAGAAAAATTAACAAATATTTCACCTTTCCAAGATGAATTGGAAGCTCTAAAAAGATTAAGACATTAATCTGTAAAATAATACTTTTTTCTAACAATAAAAAAATCGTAGGACTTAGGTACTACGATTTTTTGTTTATTTATCAAAAATTTTAAATCCTAAGTCTGTAGAATAGCTTTAAATTACATTCACTATTATCCTGTCTTTAAGGAGTTTATAGTTATGAAAAAATTTATTGTAATCATAAGTGTTTTACTCAGCATAAATTGCGCTATTGCAGCAAGCCAATATTCAGCAGTCTTAGATAAATTAGAAAATTCATTATATGGCTTTACATATACAACATCTGACGATGCCTCAAGACTTTCAAGAATAGAAGAAAATGTGTATGGACAAAGCAGACCCAATAAGTCAATTAATGAAAGAATTGCAAGTCTTAATAAAGATATGTCTGCAGAACAAATAGGACATGAAATTACACCCAAAGAAGATACATTTGCAGAAGAACAAGACAGCTACAAAGATACAATTGCAGAAGAAAAAATGCCCCCTGCAGGTGCTAATGTAGATTATCCTTCTATAAATGAACTTGAAAGACAAGTATTTAATCAAGAATTTAAAAATCAGGATTTAAACAGCAGACTTGCAAATCTTGAGAAAAAATCACTTGGTCAAACATATGATAATGACCCTTTTTCTTCAAGGGTAGAAAGACTTCAAGCGAAATTAAAGCCAGAATCTTTTATGGATAACAGCATAGCACAATCATCTAATGATTATTATGATGGTGCATCAATTCCGCTTGATAAAAATTATGCTCTTGATGAATATCAACCACCTGAATTTGATTATGATGCCTATAACGCTAGAAACAGAAAACCTGAAAAAGTTAATATCGCATCAGTTGAAAAATCTATATTCAAAAAATCATTCAACGGCGATAATATGGATAACAGATTATCAAGACTTGAATCCACAATGTTTGGTACAACATTTAATTCAGACCCTCAGGAGGCTCGTTTGAATCGTATTTCAAGCGCTTACAAAGCTCAAAAAACTGCAAGCCGATACGACTCAAACAAGTTTTCCCAGAACATGGCAACCGCAATGCAAATTGGTACAATCTTACTAATGATTTTAGCCTGTGTCCTTTAGAAAAATTCCAAGTAGATTTATTTGAATAAATTTTTCAAGTTTTTAAGACCTTCTGCAGCATCTTGCAATTGTTGTTTAGCTTCTTGCGCAGATTGCTTCTGTTCCTCTTTCTTTGCATTATAAGCATCAACTTTTTCTTGCACAGCATCTTTTACAGCTTGTTTTGTCTGCTGAACCTGTTCTTTTACAGTCGTTTTTTCTATAGCAGACATATCACAAGTTGACAACCACTTGAAAGATTTTACAGAACTTCTGCTTTCGACTCCGCCATTAAATACAACTTTAAAGTCTTTATAATTAGTATTTCCTGATGACAATTGAGGGATTGAAGATACTTTTTCTTTTTTAGGATCAGATGTCAAAGCATTTATTAAATTTCCTGTCAAAGTGCCAAATTTAGGAATATAAGAGGTTAATTTTGAAACGGACAAATCACCTAAAGGGCCCAATAATGATACTACTTCTGCAGAAATTCTACCTAAAACAACAACATTTGCAGTTGCGTTTAACAAATTATATTTTCCTGTAATATAATAAGCCATTGAAGGCCCAGAAGTCGTTATAGGATTCAATGTAGCCCAACCGTTTGCAAATGATAAATTACCTTTTATAGTTTTGAATTGAGCAGTATTTTTTATTGCAGGCAAAGAGGATACTGAATTTACTGCAGCTTTTATTATACTGTTTGATTGAAGATTTTGAGCAAACAAGAAGTTTTCAAAACGTCCGATATTACCTAAAGTTCCATCTGTTATATCAAAAGATGCAGTTCCCTTTAAATTTTTTATCATTTCAACATCGGTTGCACCATGCAAAGTCACGTTTGTATTGAAATTAAGTTTTCCTGACAAAGCATTTTTTAGTCCTGCAGCTCCAGCAATAGCCTTTTCAGCATTCATGCCTGTACCTTTAAAGTTAACTCCTATATGCCCATTTTGAATATTATATGATATATTTCCGTTAACTTTTCCAGAAAAAGCATCACCTGAAAGATTTTTAAGATAAAATACGTTATTTAACAAATTAAAATCAGAAGATAAATTTTCTGCAACAATTCCTCCTGATACAAATTTCTTTAATGTACCTTTACCTTTTAAAATATTACCATTTAAAATTACGGACATATCCTCCATAGTCAATGCCATATCAGGAATTTTCAAAGATGGTACTAATACTGAACCTTTTAAATAAGGATTTGATGCATTACCAGAAATATCTATATCAGCTCCTGCATTAACTTTTGAATTTTTAAATCCGGGGATTACAAAAGAAATATTTTTCTGTGAAATAAGTTTTAAATTAAGCTTTTGAGTTTTATATAAATCACTAATATTACCTTTTAACGAAACAAGATTTACTCCATTTGCATAAATACCAGTATCTGTAAATTCTAAATTATCTGAATTTATTTTTATATTACCTTTAATCGAAGTATTTTTACCGTTTAACTCATCAACATTCAAAATTGATACATAAGCAGAAGGAGTTGCATCTAATTGAAATTTTATATTTTGAACTTTATCATTTCCGTTTAATTTAACAGCAAGAGGTAAAGATCCTTTTGCACCGACATCTTTTCTCAAATCAGCAGGAATCATAGATTTTATATCTGATGCCAGAATATTTCCTTTTGCATTAATATCAAAATTAATATCTTTTGACATATAATCAGCTATTTTTCCTGTAATATCAATTCTTGAATTGTCAATTAACAAATACGAATTATTGATATTTATATCTTTTTCTCCGATTGTAATTTTTGTTGATGGTGCGGATACAACGACCATTGGATTTGTAACTTTGGCATTTGAAATATTTACATCTCCAGATGCAGTTTTGCCATCTGTAACTAAATTAATTTTAGAATTTGCAACAGATACAGATGTATTTGAAGGAACATTTTTTAAATTAACATTATCTATACTCAAATTAACTTTTGGAACTATTTTATCCAACTTTCCTTTTATAGATGTATTCATTGACAATGTTCCGCTATTAATTTTATTTTCTTTCAATAGAGCAATTTGTCCTGCTGCAAGCAAAAGCCCTTTTAACTGCAATTTATCGGCAGAAATATTCAAATCTGCTTCAGCATCTTGAGTAATAGTTCCGCTTATTTTTAAAGGATGTCCAAGAATTGAAAGTCCTGCTTTTTTAATATTTATCATGTTATTAGCTAAATCAATATCAGCGGAAATATTATCAACTGCTACATTATATAATTTATAAACAAGTGAAGCTGAAGGTATTTTTAAATATCCGGAAGATTCAACCTTTTTCAAATTTGACCTAATACTAAAATCTGCATCAATTCCACCTGTAGCTGTCAATGTATCTAAATCTTTATAATTAAATGATTTTGCAACACTGTCTGCTATATCAATTATACTTTTAAATTGTGCATTAGACTTGCAATTCAAATCAATTTTAGGATTTTTACCTGTTTTAAATTTCCCTATAACTTCAGTTAACTCTTTATCTTTTGTATACAATTTAGTATACATATCAATATTTTTACCTTTGAATGCTAAATCAACACTACTTACTGGAAGTTTTTTGCCATCAACAGCCAGACTTAAATTTGATACATTAGCATTCCCGTCAAAATGAATTTCATCAACAGTTCCACTTGTTTTTATATCAGTATTCAAATCCGCAGTTAGTTGATTGCTATGAATAGCTTTAAAAATATCTATAATATTAAATACAGCCTGAGTATTTTCTTTAGGTTCTGACTCTGCTTGAGAAAATACAAGATCATTTAAATCAATATCAGGCATAATTTTATTTAACAATTTAATATCATAATTAAATTGCACTTTATCTTGCAACATAACATGGCCATCTGTGGACAACCTAATTTTTTTATTTAATATAAAATCACTTATTATAAGATTATTACCATATATTGAATAAGACTTATCAGTAGGCATATCAATAAATGAAATATTATAATTTTTTAAATACATATTAGGTAAATGATTTGAAAGTTTTAGACCAAACGGCAATTCTGTCATTGCATTAGCTTGAACAACCTCTTGACTGTCATCTTTCTTATTTTCAGTTGGTAAATAATCTTCTAATAAAAATTTACCGTCTTTCTTTACTTTTAAATTAGTATTAATATTATCTGCACCGACCATATCAATTTCAATTTTCTTTAAAAGTAAAGATAGCAATGACAATTTTCCCTGCACATTATCAGCAGTGAAAAAACTTTCGCCATTAGGTAAGCCGACATCTATATGAGAAACACCTAATCCCACAGTTAACTTTGGAGTCGTTAATAATCTTATATCTTCTAGTTTTAATTTAAAACCACTTGCGTCTTCTACCATTTTAGAAATTTGCGGACTATATGAGTTTACAATTCCATTTATAAAAAACGGAACAACTAAAAACAATATATAAATTAACAATACTAAAGATAAAACAGTTATCCCTGCATATTTAAAAAACTTATTCATTACACACCCCTCATATTTTAAATATTATATTAACACAAAAGATAAAATTTTATAAATAGTTAAACTGGGATATTTTATTTCTTCTTTTTATCAGGGTAACAATTCCAATTTATTTTTTCATTCTTCCTAAACCAAGTCAACTGACGTTTGGCATAATTTCTGGTATTTTGCTTTAATTTATCCTTTGCATCCTCTAAAGACATTTCACCATCAAGATATGCTATCATTTCCTTATAACCTATTGTATCTGTGATATTTGGAATACGACCATGTTTTTCTAAAAGATATTTTGTTTCATCAATCAGCCCTGATTCTATCATTAAATCAACCCGTCTGTTAATTCTGGCATATAATTCTTCTCTGGGGAAATTTAATCCAATCCACTCAACTTCAAATTCATTATCTTTAATCCCCCTTGCCTTGTGCAAAGGAAGCCCTGTCAATTTTACAATTTCAATATATCGAATTAATTTTTTCTTGTCATTTTTTTCCACCCCATCTAATGCAGACTTATCCAAATCATATAAAATATTATACAAATCCTCATATGGCAACTTTGATAAATCTTCTCTTAATTTATAATCAGGTTCAACATCAGGTAAATCATAATTTTCAAGCAAAATTCTAAAATATAGACCAGTTCCTCCTGCAATAATAGGAGTTTTCCCCCTGGAAATAATATCTTTTATGAACTCTTTAGCCTGTTTTGCATAAAGACCTGCAGAATAATTAAATTCAGGTTCTACAATATCTATCATATAATGGGGAATTTCCTGCATCTCCTCAAATGTAGGCTTTGCTGTTCCAATATTCATACCCTTGTAGACAAGACGAGAATCTGCTGATATAATTTCGCCATCCACCTCTTTTGCTAATTTAACAGCATAAGCACTTTTTCCGCTAGCAGTAGCTCCGACAACAGCAATTACCCTATTATTTTTATGACTCATCATTTTCTGATTCCAATACTGTATATTTTCTATCATAATATAAGAATATTAAGATTACAAAATACACTGAGAAATAGAAAAGGACAATACTCATAAATACATAAGCAAATGGATTTAACACTGCAAAAGTATTCACAAATAATAAAGCAAACCCCATAAACCATAATGATAAATATAATCTTACAGTAGTAAAAAAGTCTTTAAACAATTTTACTAATGATTTCCATAATGCAACAAAAGGATTTGGCGTTTTATAAATAATTTCAGGAATCCACAACATCAATAAATACATAATTATTGAAGTTATAGACATGAAAAGCAAACTCCATTTTCCGAAAAATACAATTTGCTCAGGTGTCAAACTATCTATAAAAGCGGCCATTCCTTGATTAGATGCAATAGCAGGATCTATAGTCATCTCCTGAAGATGCTGCATTGATGTAGGATCTAATCCTCCAATAATATTAATTCCTAACAAATAAACTATTGGAGTCGCAATTATTTGAATTACGAAAAAAATCACATATACTCCAACAAATGATAAGAAGAACTTTCCAATTCCATCCGGTATAGTTTTAAATAAATTTAAAGTAGCTCTTGCTCTATCTGCATCTAATACAAATACCTTCTTTGAAAGCTGTATAGCTTCCTTAATCATATGAAACCAACCAGCACAAAATACTCCAAACATAAATAATACAGTTATAGAAGCCAAAACAAATTTGGGAGTTGAATCAACTGTATATTTTGAATACAAAGAATACAAATCTAAAATTTTAACAAAAACAATCAACGGTATTGTCAATATAATATTATAATTTGTTATTTTTGTAGCATCTTTAAATAATTCACGCATACAATATAGTATCCTCTAAATTTAAATAAATAAAATAACCTATCTACTTAATAATTTCTACCGGTTTTTCTGCTTCAACAGCCTTTGATAATTTTCTTTTTCTTCTTCTCATAAGATCAACAAAAGCCTCTAGTCTGGTCAAATAACCAGCTTTACCTGTCTGCTCATCCATAATCAATGGCAAAATAGGAATATCACAATTTTCTCTCATTGCAGGGAAAATATTTTGTGACATGATCTCAGGCATACAAGTAAACGGACTTATGTGAATAATACCGTCAATTCCTCTTTCATCTGCATATGCAACATCAGATACACATTCCAAAGAATCACCGCCAATATCTCTCATTAGATAAGGTTTTGCTAGTCTGTAGGCTCTTTGTAAATGAGTTTCACCTTTTCTGAAGACTTTAGGAATAATTGCATCTTTCAAGAAACTACTTATTGTAAGGCTTCTTCTAGTCTGTACACCCATCTTTCCTAATTCTCTTGTTATATTTTGGTTAGAAAACTGGTCGCAAACTAAATAAATTTCACCTGTTAAATCCACATGCAAAACTTCTTTAGACTTATCAATTTCAGTTTTCTTCATTTCTTCAAATGCCAATTTCTTAGCTTTATTCAATTTTCGAGTATTATCAGCATCTTTTATATACTGAAGAGCCTTATTGTAATTCTTTTCAGCATCACCAAAATGAATTTCTCTTGCTCTGTAATAAGAAAGAGCATTCTCTAAATCATCCAATACAAACATCTTTCTTATTGCAATATTTATAGCTCTTGCAAATAGAATAGGATCATTTTTCCCGCTTATATTTTTCAGAAAATCATACATTCCTTTTAGACCGTCATACAAAGTTAATTCTATATATTTAGCATGATAGCCTAAGTCAGTTAATGCATTATGAATACAATTTCCATATTCTCCCAAACGACAGCACCCAGGAGAAGAAATCATTGCAACATAATCAGTTCCGCCTTCTATTGCTTCAATAAAATTACCTAAAATTAACTTATAAGGCAAGCAAATTGCCTCTGGCGAATGTTTTGTTCCTAAAGATAACGTTTTTTTACTTGTGTACGGAGGGATAAAAGGTTCTACTCCAATTTTTTTGAGAGCAGCTGACCAAGCAATATATACTGTTCCCATATGGGGAAATGCAACTTTTAATTTTTTATTTTCTTTACTCATATTCTTTATCTCTTACTTTATTTTATTTATTATCTCATTGTTTAAAATTCAAATCCGGATGACGAGCTGCTAATGTCTCATCAATACGTTTTACAGGAGTTGTATGAGGAGCTGAAATTAATTTTTCTGGATTTGATTTAGCTTCCTCAGCTATTTTTAGCATTACATCTACAAAATTATCTAAAACATCTTTTGTTTCAGATTCAGTAGGCTCAATCATAATAGCTTCATGCACAATTAATGGGAAATATACCGTTGGCGGATGAGTATTTTCATCCATTAAAGCTTTTGCAATATTTAATGTTGATACCCCATTTTCATGTTTTTGTTTTTCTCCAGATAAAACAAATTCATGCATACAAGGCTCATCATAAGGCAGTAAATATGCTTGTTTTAATTTTTCTTTTAAATAATTAGCATTCAAAACAGCATTTTCACTAGCTTCCTTTAAATTATCACCCATCATTAAAATATACGCATAAGCCTTTACTAAAACGCCAAAGTTTCCATAAAAGCCTTTAACACTACCGATTGAATTTTTTATATTATAATTTCTGAAATATTTTTCACCATCAAAATCAATTACTGGTGATGGTAAATAATCTTTTAATTCTTCTACTACACCGACAGGACCTGCTCCTGGCCCTCCTCCGCCATGAGGAGTTGAAAATGTTTTATGTAAATTTAAGTGCACAACATCAAAGCCCATTAATTTAGGATTTGTATATCCCATAATTGCATTAAAATTAGCTCCGTCATAATATAATAGTGATCCGTTATCATGCATTAATTTCGAAATTTCTAATACATTTTCTTCAAAAATTCCTAAAGTATTAGGATTAGTCATCATAATTGCAGCTACATCAGAATCAAGCAATTTCTTTAAATCTTCAAGGTCAACCTGTCCTTTTTCGTTTGACTTTACAGGAACAATCTCAAATCCGCATAAATGAGCACTCGCAGGATTTGTACCATGCGCTGAATCAGGAATTATAACTTTTTTACGGTTATCACCTTTGACTTCAAAATATTTTTTAATAACCATCATTCCAGTCAATTCCCCATGAGCTCCTGCAGCTGGTTGCAAGGTAATAGCATCCATACCAGTTACTTTTTTCAATGCTTCTTGCAATTTATACATTAATTCCAAAGCACCTTGACAATCATTATCATCAGATAATGGATGTAAGTTTACAAAACCTTCAAGAGATGCCAAAAGCTCATTTACTTTAGGATTGTATTTCATAGTGCAAGATCCCAAAGGATAAAAACCTTTTTCTATACAAAAATTTTTATCTGACAGTTCTTTATAATGACGTAATGCTTCTAACTCGCTAACCTGCGGCAATCCAACTTTAGATGATCTTAATAAAGAATTATCAATAAAAGACAAATCCTCTTTCTCATCAGTTAAAGTTACACCTAATACCCCGTTGCTTTTTTCAAAAATAGTTTTCACTAAATAATCCCCTGCCTTTTTAAATCTCTTTTAATCTTATCTAACCCGGACTGAATAATTCTTGATATTCTTGATTGAGAAATATTAAATTCCTCAGCAATTTCTCTTAATTTTTTTTCTTTAAAAAACTTATATTCAATCAATTCTCTTTCCCTGGGCGGTAATTTTTTCATTGATTCTAGAATTTCATTTTTTAACTCTGACAATTCAATACATTCTTCAGGGGTTTTATCCTCAGCCTTAATTTGTGTAGGAACCTCTGCATCTTGCATTTCATCAATTGAAAGTATAGTTTTATATACTTCTTCTCTTAAATTTCCATTTTCTTCATCTATTTGTTGTTTTCTATTTTTTAAAGAGTACCATTTATAACGTCTTCTGACTTCATTTCTTATTGCCCATTTTATTGCAGTAGAAAGATAAGTATTATTGTAATTTTCTGGGGAATGATTTTTAAATAATATGTATAAAGTGTGATTACCGATATTTATTAATTCAGGAAGCTCAATCAAATGAGAAGTAGAAAACTTTTGGTATTCAACTTTTGCAATTGTTTCAATTAAATCCTTATAATCTCTTAAATTAACCTTTGATTGAATTTTTTGATTTGACGTCATGACTATAACAAAATTCCTATAAAAAACATTTCCCTAAAAACATAATAACAAAAAAAAATATAGAATACCAGACAATGTAATTTTCCTTAACATAATTTATATTTATTTTTGAAAAATTTAATTAGGAGATCAAATATATGAAAATATTATTCTGTACAGACGGGTCCAAAATCAGTTTTAATGCACTGAAAAATATTTCTGGCTGGGTCAAAAATGCACAAATCGATATTATTTGCGTAATTGATTGGTCCTTTTTACCAGATGAAATAAATCTTGAAGAAAAAAATTTTGCATATACATGCGCCAATATGGCAGATACTATACTTGATTATGCAGAAGAAGAAATAAAAAAATTAGGAATGACTCCAATAAACAAAATAAAAAATTGCGGAGCAGCAATTGAAAGCATCTTGGAACAATCTGAAAAAGAGCCTTATGATCTGATTTTAATGGGATCACATGGGAAAAAAGGATTGCAAAAATGGTTAGGCTCTGTATCACAAGAAATAATTAACAGTAGTAAAATATCGGATTACATAGCAAAAGAAGAAAATAATAAAAAGAAAATACTACTTACTACAGATGGCACAAACTGTTCATTAGAAATTATAAATAAAATTATCCCAGATATAAAACTTGAAGATAAAGAAATACATATTTGTATGGTAAATGAAGATCCAAACTTACTATTTTTAGATGGCACATTGGATACAAATTGGCTTTTAGATATTCAAAGACAACAACAGAAATATGCAGCAAGAGCTATCGAAGATATTAGGAATATGCTTTTAAAGCACAATATTACAACAAACGAAACAAGTATACTAAACGGGATTCCAGCACAAAAAATTATTGATTATGCAAGAGTAAACGATATTGATTTAATTATTCTAGGTTCTAGAAACAAATCAAAACTCGATCGCTTTTTGACAGGGTCAGTAAGCAAACGAGTTTTAGAAAATGTTGTAAGTGATATATGGCTTATAAGATGTAAAAGTTAATTACCAAGGATAATCACTCTTAATTTGCCAACCATCGAGCATAATTAAAGCTGAACAAGCTGCCCCAGCACGTGCATAAGAAAAATAAAAACCTTCCTTATTACAACTACCAGCATTAGGTAATTCATTTGCAGTATTAGAGTTTGGCATAGAACCAGCAGCCATTAAATCATCTCTAGTATGGCCTTGACCCCAAGCTTTCACAATATCCTTATCTGAACTATATATAACAAAAACAAAAACATCTTTACCTAATATAGCATCTCTATTTTTAGGATTATTAATATAAACAAAAATTCTCACGCCTGTTCCATAATTTATATTTGGCATAAATCCCCAAATAATACCATCTTCTTTTACAATTGAATATGCAGCATTGGCGGCACCAGATATTCCATCCAAGCCAACAACAGTAGGAAGAATAGATTTTGCATCTAATTTTAACACTTTAGTATATGGTATAACATACTTATTAACCCATTTTTCAGTTAAACCATCCCTATTATAAGCATCAACAGGCCAATCTGCCCAAGTTGAAGTTGAGCCATAATCTGCTACAGATTGTTTTAAAACACTATTCAATTCAGAATATTCTTTTTTTAGCTTCACAACAGTAACTTTTTTCTGATAATTTACGATTAACGTGGGCATTGTCATTGCAGCTACAACACCAATTATTCCTAAAGTGATTAAAACCTCTGCTAAAGTAAATCCCAAGCGTGCCGCTTGACCCGACACTAATTTTTTAAATAATCCCTTAAATCCTTGCGGAGTAAGCTCTAAATTGCCCCCCCCCCGACTGCTGCACAGGTAGACACTTCTACATGGGCATTATTTAATTTATTAGATTCTTGTGTCTGTTCTGCTTGAAATCTTTTCATAACTTACTCCTTTCTCTTTCTCAACTTATCATATTTTACAGAATATTTCAACTCTTGACCCTTTTATAAAAAAATGACATAATTGACCTATGTTTAAATATTATGGGAAATATGCACCTTATTTATTCTTATTACCAGCAGCAATAGTTTTGGTAATATTCTTTTTTATACCGTTTTTTCAAACATTTTTATTAAGTTTTTTAGATTACTCTCATAATATTTATAAACCAGAATTTATTGGGTTAGCAAATTACATAAACCTATTTAAAAACCCTATATTTTACAAAGTTTTATGGAACACTTTTATTTATCTTTTTGTTGCAGTACCAATACTAGCGATATTCCCATTATTTTTAGCAATTTTAATAAATCAAAAAATAAAAGGGGTAACTTTATATAAAATACTAATATATCTTCCTGTAATTGTATCAATAGTAGTTGCAGCAATTGCTTTCAAATGGCTCTATGCAGATCAGGGGATATTAAATTACTTGGTCACAAGACTTGGGATGGCTTCTATAGGATGGCTTACCGATCCAAATTATGCATTATATTCTGTAATTATTGTAACTATTTGGAAAGGTATAGGCTATTATATGATAATTTATCTTGCTGCTCTAATGAGTGTACCCAAAGAACTTTATGAAGCATGCGATATTGACGGTGCTAATTTTTTAACAAAACACCTAACTGTTACAGTTCCGCATATAATGCCGACAATTGCTCTTGTAACCACAATAAGTGCAATATCAGCAATGAAAGTTTTTGCAGAAATTTATGTAATGACAAAAGGCGGACCGCTAAATTCGAGTAAAACAATCGTATATTATATATACGAAAGAGCATTTGAAAATCTGGATTTAGGCTTTGCCTCTGCAATGGCTGTTATACTGTTAATTATCGTAATGATATTTTCTCTTATTAATATCTTATGCTTTGAAAGAAACAAATATAACATATAGACTTAAAAGGATAAAAAATGAAAAAAATAATAGAAAAAATTACTATACATTCAATATTGATATTTGTTTCATTACTTTCAATATTTCCTTTTATATGGCTTATTTCAACATCATTGAAAGGAAACAGTGAAAATATTTTTGCATATCCTCCGCAAATAATTCCTCAAGACTTCACTTGGTCAAACTATACAGGAGTTTGGGATAAGGTTGATTTTATAGGGTATTTTATAAACAGTATGATTGTCGCAGGCGGAACTGTCTTATTAAATCTTATCTTATCTTCAATGGCAGGATATCCTCTTGCAAGAATGGAATTTAAGGGTAAAAAAATTACATTTTTTGCAATTTTAGCAACAATAATGATACCATTTCAGGCAATTATGCTGCCTGTGTATTTAATCACATTAAAACTGCATCTTGTAGATACAGTAAATAATTTTGCAGGCTTTATAGGTCTTATAATGCCATTTGCGGTAAGTGCTTTTGGAATATTTTTGATGCGACAAGCCTTTTTAGGAATTCCAAAGGAAATGGAAGAAGCAGCAATTGTTGATGGATGTAACGTATTTCAAGTATTTTGGAGAGTACTTTTACCAATGGTAAAACCATCATTAGCAGTGCTTGCAATATTTACATTTATCGGCTCTTGGGGTGAATTTTTATGGCCTAGTATCGTTTTAACAAAAGAAGCAATGTACACATTACCAGTTGGGGTAAACAATTTACAAGGGATGTTCAGTTCTAACTGGCGTTTTATAGCTGCTGGATCAATTTTATCAACAATCCCAATTTTAATATTTTTCTTAGCAATGCAAAGATACTTTATTTCTGGAGAAAATGAAGGTGCAGTTAAAGGTTGAAAAAGTATTCATAATTATAGCAATATTTTTTGGAATAATCTATGGAATAATAACACCACCATTCCAATCTGTAGATGAAGCAAATCATTTTTTCAGAAGTTATGCTATCTCAGAAGGATTATTTATTGCTGAAAATAATAACAATAATATCGGGAGTTATTTACCCGAATCGCTTTCAAAATTAAATCAAAACTACTCTTATCTAATTAAAAATATTACACAAAAAACCTCTGTTGACCAATTAAAAAAATCTTTAAAAATCAAAACAAACAAGACAAAAAAATTCATTCATTATCCAAATACGGCACTATATTCTCCTATTGCATATATTCCACAGAGCATTGGAATAATTATCGGGAAAATATTACATACTCCTACGCTTATAGCATTGTATTTAGCAAGATTTTTAAACTTAATACTTTATACAATTTTAGGATATTATGCCATAAAGCACATACCTTTCTTAAAAATAGCAACATTCCTATTACTACTATCACCAATGAATCTTTCTTTAGGATGTTCCTGTTCTACGGATGCTACATTAATAGGAATTAGTATATTGTTCACTGCAAAAATATTTGAATATGCTTTTGACAAAACAGAAAGTTTAACATACAAAGACTACTTTTTACTGTCAATTCTTCTTTTTATTCTCGCTCTTACAAAGCATAATTTCTATTTAATTCCACTGTTATTTTTAATCCCAAAAGAAAAATTCAAGAACAAATATTTAATAAAAATCACAAGCATTATATTACCTTCAATTATTGGATGCATAATTTGGAGTGATATGATAAAAGATCTTTATGTTCCTTTAAATTCTAATGCAAATATGTATTCTCAAGCAGATTTTATAATCCACAACCCTATTAAATATATTTGGATACTTACAATTACTACAATAGTTAAATTTTTCCGATTATTAATAACTTCAATTGGAGTATTAGGATGGCAAGACACGAAATTAGATAATTTAACATATATAATATACCCAATACTTATTAGTATATCTATAATCTATAACGGAATTAAGGACTTTATTATACACAACTACCAAAAATATATAATTATAATAACAGCTATAACCGGTTATGTAATTATAAGCACATATCTTTATCTTGCTTGGTCAAACGTTGGAAGCTTAATTATAACAGGCTTAAACGGTAAATATTATACTCCACTTTTAATCCCTATATTTGCAGTTATAGCAGCTCTAATCAAATATAAAAAAGATGAAAATTATAAGATATTTAATATCTCAGCAATATCAATAACTTTAATATTATTCTCCGGAGCAATATCTATTCTCACAAGATTTTATGACATATTCCCAAATTTATATTATCAAATATAAATTATTCAACGCCAGGGACATGAACATTATAACGAACATCGTCAAATTCAGTATTTTCATCATCAATTTCTTCTTGGAAAATTTCTTTTGCACCACACACTTTTAAATTTTTAATAATCGCTTTATCTAAATCATCTGTATAAACAATTTTACCGTTTACATAGGTAATATTTGAATTTTTTGCAGGCTCATCAGTTATTTTTTCAATTAAATCACTATTTGAATTTGCTAAAATAGTTCGAGTAACATCATTCATCACATCAAAGACGTAACGCTGACGAGATGCCATGTTATTTCCACCGCTGTTAGCTATTAAAGTTGTAGCTTTTTCTAATTCTTCTAATGATTCCTTATAATATTTTAAATGCCTTAATAAAATAGCAAGATTATAATGAGCCTCATAATTCATAGGATTTAATTCTATCGCCTTGCAGTACGCAAGTCCTGCTTCTTTATAATCACCTAAAAGCTGATAAGTTAAAGCTAGGTTGTAACGAGCATCATAATCTTTTTTAAGAATTTTACAAGCCTCTTTATATGAATCAAGAGCTTTTAAAAGATATTGTCTGCGAAATTCCCAATCATCTTCAATATACACATACTTCTGTTTATAAGCAACTCCTTTGTTATAATAAGCTAAACCTTTATTTACTTTGTAACTTTTTCGGTTGCTGTACACAAAAGGAATAGAGAGTAAATGTCTTTTTGTTTTTAAAATTTCATCGTATTGGTCAATTGCCCCATCGAAATCCCCCAATTTTTCAGCAGAAATAATTCCGTAATTCATTCTGGCAATAACCATTTTAGGATTATATTCAAAAGCTTTTTCATAAGCATCTACAGCTGAGTAATAATCCTCATATACTACATAAATATTTCCGAGATTATACCAAGCCCCATAATGTTCTGGATATAATCGTAAAGCAGTATTATAATAATTTATAGCTTTTTGCAATTTCTGTTTTTTTAAAGCTTTATCTCCTTTATGAACATAATAAAGACTTTTTACCTTATCTAACTGCTTATTAAAAAATACTGGATGCATATAAATTAATGCTCCAACTCCGGCAATTAATAATAATGTAAATAAACCTGAAAAAAACTTTTTCAACTGCTATACCTCATTATAAGACCATATTACATATATTTAAACATTTATGCAATACACTATTGTTACGAAATTGTAACATAAATAATGATAAAAAAGCAATTTAAAAACAAACAAAGTTTTTATATAAGTAAGGTAGGTTAGAAAATTCAATTTGGAGGTTAGGTTATGGCAGACTTCAATATGGCTGCAAGTATGTACGGATTATACCCGAATATATACAATAACCAGGTAGCATTAAACGATTTAACAGATATGGACTTGTACACACCATTAGGAATGGCAAATCCTATGATGAGTATGAACGGAAGTATCTTTGGAGGCGGTTACGGAATGTATCCTATGATGCCTGCATTTGGCGGTGGTTATAATTATGAAGACTACTACAAAAATTATGAAAAATATCAAGACTTCATGATTGATAATCAAGTAAGACGCCAACAAAAAATGCGTAATGCCGACCTTCGATTGAATTCTCCTCAAGAAGGAATTGCAAAAAAAGCAACTTACCTTCATGAAAAAATAATGCAAAACGAACAACAACAAATTCAGGAAGCTTATCAAAATTACATAGAAAGCGTTCGAAATATGTATGGAGATGCAAGTCCTGAAGAAATCGCAAATAGAGCCTCCACTCTGTATGCACAACAATATGGTTGCTCAATCACAGATGACATTCGAAAATACGGCAGAGGCTCATTCACTCAAGGCTTCTTACAGACTGTTACTATAGGCTTAGCTGATAAAAAGACAGCAGAAGAAAACGTATCAGAACTCACAGGTCAACCAGTAGGCAGAAGCGAAAGAGCTAAGAAAATTGCTGGTAACGTTGCAGGTGGTGCAGTATTCGGCGGAGCAGCAGCAATATCAACAAAATACTTATTAAAAGCATTCTGGGCTGGTGCAAAAAACAAACCTTTCTGGGCCGCATTAATAGGAGGTATCGCTGGCGTAGGGGTAGCACTAGCAACTGCAAAATAAAAAAAGTATATATGTATATATGTATATAGTGTGTAAAGTGTGTGTAGAGGTTGAAAAAAATTATTCAACCTCTTTTATTTTTTCAAACAAAAGGAACACCCGCACCAAGGAGTTAAGATGCGGGTATTAAATCAGTAAAAGAGACATCAATGACATTATGGAATATTTAAAAATAAAGTCAAATTTTTCTGGATATTTTTTTTAATTTATTTTATAATCCTCTTATGAAAAGATTTATATATTTATTATCAATTTTATTAATAAGCTCAAATTGCACTTTAGCATTTTCATTACCAAAGGCAAAAGAAGCTCCTAAATTTGTTCAATCTGAGCAATACCAAAACATATCAAATCAAGCAAATATTTTTTATGCAGAAAATGATATTAAAAGTGCCTTCAACTTATTTTTAACAATTCCTGAGAACGAAAGATCCGCTCAAAATTGGCTTTTACTAGGCAATATTCTACAGGATCAAGGGAAAATTGATGAAGCGGTTTTCATGTATAACAAAGCAATTGAACTTGATGATAAATATTACAAAGCTTATTACAATTTAGGCAACATCTATCTTCAAGACGGACGCCCTAATATGGCTATCGAGCAATATAAAAAAGTTATCAAATTAAAACCGGAATATCCATATGCACATTACAATCTTGCTTGTGCATATATTAAACTAGGGAAATACAGTAAAGCTAAATTTGAACTGCTTACTGCGATTGACCTTAAAAATACAGTACCTGATTTTCATTACAACTTAGCATATGTATACAAACAACTAAATAAAGAAAAATCAGCTAAAACATATATTGAATACTATAATAAATTAATACAAGAGCAAATGTAGAGGCATTATGTACAAAGGTATAATTTTCGATTTTAACGGCACATTATTTTTTGATTCAGAAAAACACCAAGAAGCATGGAGAGAATTCTCTAAAAGATTAAGAGATCACGCTTTCACAGATGAAGAAATGCGCGATTATATGTTTGGCAGAACAAATGAAGATATTATCGCATATCTTATAGGTAAAAAGCCATCTCCCGAATTAGTCGAATCTTTTGCTAAAGAAAAAGAAGCTGTATATCGCGATATGTGCAGAAAAGATTCTGAAAATACAAAACTTGCCCCTGGTGCTATTGAATTTTTAGACTATTTACAAGAAAATAATATACCGCACACAATAGCTACAATGTCTGAAAAAGATAACGTAGACTTTTATATCGAAGAATTTAAACTTGCGAAATGGTTTGATATAGATAAAATTGTATATGCAGACGGAACAATTCCAGGCAAACCTGCTCCTGATATTTACATAAAAGCGGCTGAAAAATTAAACCTTAAACCTGAAGAATGTATAGTTGTAGAAGATGCTGTATCAGGAATAGAAGCTGCAAAAAATGCAGGTATAGGAAAAATTATTGCAATAGCATCAATGGAAAGTGAAGATTTGTACAAAAAAATTCCTGCCGTATCACAAATTATAAAAAACTTTAATGAAATAGACAGGAATATTTTTAATACAACTTGTTGTAAAAAATAATTTTTACAACAAACTTATTACCAAGGATAATCTTTTGAAATCTTTCCATCCAACAGAATTAAAGTTGAACACATAGAACCTGTGTAACTATATATCCCCTTTTTAGTACATCCATAATTTGAATTAATCATACCACTTCTATCCAAAGCTATTCCTGGAATATATTGTTTAAAACCTGCATATATTGCATCTTTACTTGGAGTTTTAAATAAAGCTTGTACATAAGGATCTTTGTCAGGATCTAGCGCTAATATTGTTGGATAATAATAATATAAAAATATATCTTTCCCTACTGTATTAGGTCTTTTTCTACCGTTATAATCATACCAAAAATAAACACCACCATTCCCCACTCCTTGAGCACCTAAATAACTGCCATCTGCAAGTTTTACTATATATTTTATTTCATTGTATATTTCATCACCTTTTAAATAATATATTGCATCATCCCCGTAACATTCCGCTTGAGAATTACAAATACCTGTAACATTGAGGTATTTATTCATATATTTTTCCATAAATAAGTCAGGATGACTTCCCCAATTTTCATATGGAAGCATATCAAGTTCATTTTCCTGCAATGCCATATTTAATGCTTGATTTAAAATGGAATATGCCTTTTTTACAGCAGCAACAGCCACCTGTTTTTGATGATTTACAATTAATGCTGGCATTGTAAAAGCTGCAACAACACCTATTATTCCTAAGGTTATCAAAACTTCTGCTAATGTAAATCCTTTTTTACCCTTATAGTGATGTTTTATATCACCACTATAAGATTTTTTTGTTTCTTTTTCAACCCATCGAAACCCTTGTATAGAAAGCCTTAAGTTGCCCCCCCCCCGATAACTACGTCAGGAAACAAATCAACACAATTATCGGCAAATTTACAAGATTTTTGTGACTGTTTTGCCTTAAATCTTTTCATCTATAGCTCCTTTCTTAATTGTATTTTTAGTATAACAAGTTTTAATAAACATTTCAACATAACTATGATATAATCAAAGCATGGTAAGATTAATTAATGACAGCAATATAGATTTTTTAGCGAATACTGCCTATAGATTGATGAGATTTCAAGAAATATTCACAAATGTACAAGAATACAATAACCCAAACTTGAAACCTTGTATTTACGCAATGTGGCACGCTAATCAATTTTTAGTTCACGGACTAGAAGATAAAGCAAATACTAGTATTCTAGTCAGCAACTCAATTGATGGAGAAGTTGTAGCAAGAGCTGTAGAAAAATGGGGATTTAAAGTAGTTAGAGGATCTTCTGGCAAAAAAGGGGCTGTTGAATCTACTATGCAAATGCTTTCAAGACTTAAAAACGGTGAATGTGTAGGAATCATGGTAGACGGACCTCAAGGACCTTTACACAAAGTTAAAAACGGAGCAGTTAAACTGGCTCAAATGTCAGGTGCGCCAATAGTACCTGCTCATTGGTATTCTCCACAAAAAACATTCATAAATCTTCCATCTTGGGATAAAATGAAAACACCACTTGGTTTTTGTAATATATTAAACCTATATGGAAAGCCTATCTACGTGAAAGAAAATGCTACAAACGATGAATTAATTGAAGCTAGAGAAAATATCCGCACACAATTACTTGATTTGGAAGCAAAAGCTCCTGAAATATATAACGAGGCAAAAAAACAAAAATTATGGGACAAAAAACATTAAACATATCTGCGATTCAGATGTGTTCTAAAATTGGGGATAAAAAAGCAAACTTTGATAAAGTTAATATGCTTGTAGAAAGAGATATAAAAACAGGCATCGATATTATAGTTCTGCCTGAAGTATGGACTGTAGGCTGGTCACCAAAGCATTTTAGAGAAAGTGCAGAAGAAATAAATAACAGTGAAACTATAAATTTTCTATCAGAAATTGCAAAAAAATATAAAACTTGGATTATTGGCGGCAGTTTTATTTCAAAAGAAAATGAGCACTACTTTAATACCTGCCCTGTAATAAACAGAAATGGAGAACTTGTTACAACATATTCAAAAAACCACTTATTTTCATATTACGGATCTGATGAAGGGAAATTTGTAGAAGTAGGAGAATCTCCTGTTATGGTAAATATTGAAGGCATAAATACAGGACTCACAATTTGCTATGACATAAGATTTCCTGAAATTTTCAGAGCATACAGAAAAGCAGGAGCAGACTTATTAGTAAATTGCGCGGCTTGGGGATTAAAAAAGCCAATTCCGTGGGAATGCATGACAAGATGCAGAGCAGTTGAAAATCAAGCATTTATGATTGCATTAACTCAATCTGGATACATAGAAGACGGGGAATGGAATATCGGACATTCAAGAATTATTGACTATAAAGGAGATTCTTTAGCTGAAATTAAAGACCAAAAAGAAGGCGCAATGAATGCTAATTTAAACTTTAATGAGATGTATGAATTCAGAAATAAGTGCACTTGCATTAATGATATTAGAAAAACTTACGAGGTTAAAAAAGTATGAAAAAATTATTTAATATTTTAATTACACTACTTTTAATAACAACAACTCAAGCAAAAAGTTATTCAGCAGCTATTGATAAAACAATTTCTCAATCTGAAATTAATAAAGGTGCAGTATCTATATCAGTAAAAGATACAGATACAGGGAAAATTGTTTATAAATTAAATGACAAACAACCGACTATGCCTGCTTCTACATTAAAACTAATTACACTTGGAGCATCTCTTGATACACTTGGTGATAACTATGAATTTTCTACAAAATTATATAAAACAACAAACAATGATTTATATTTAAAACTTGGAGCAGATCCTTTTTTAACTTCAGCAGGACTAAATTCCTTAATGGAAAAAGCTGTAAAAGAGAAAAAAATAATTTCACCAAAAATTATTTATATAGATGATTATATTTTTGACAAAACAGAATGGGGTGAAGGTTGGCAATGGGATGATGACTTAAATCCACTAATGCCAAAATACAGTTCTTACAATATTGATAAAAATTTACTGAGTATTATTATTTCACCAACAACATTAGGTTCACCTGCTCAAATTTATACAACAAAATTCTATCCTATAACATTTATGAATCTTGTTACAACAGGCAAAGAAAATGATATTGAATTAAACAGAAATAACAGCATTGCTCCGAATATTTTAAATGTTGCGGGAACGATAAACAAACAAATTACAGAAGAAATCCCTATAAATAATCCTAAAAGATACTTTATACTAAGACTTGAAGATGCTATAAAATCTGCGAAAATGGATTATTATGGAAGTTTCCCGCAAAAGAAAACACCTTCCTCAAATATTTATCTTGTTGCTGAAGTAAAACACCCTATATCACAGGCTGTTAAAGCAATATTAATGGATAGTAATAACTTTGTGGCAGAAACAGTATTCAAATTAGCAGGCGCAAAATTTGTAAACAACACAGGCTCACTCCAACATTCTCAAGAAATGATTAATGCTTATTTCAAAAAAATAGACATAGATGCTAAGGATATTAAAATTGTGGATGGAAGTGGAGTTTCAAAAAACAACATAATCACAACTGATTTTATGACAGATTATCTTGTTAAACAATCCAAAAACGAAGTGTTAAAGAATTCAATGCCTACAGCAGGTGAAGGCACTCTAAAAAATAGGATGTTATACTTTAAAGATAATCTGAAAGCTAAAACAGGAACTTTATCAGATGTAAGCGGAATCGCAGGATATATAACTTCAAGAAGCGGTAAAACTTATGCTTTCGATATTATGATTAATGATCCTAAAACAAAATCAAATGATAAAAAATCTCTTGAAGAATATATCATTAGAGATATTTACACTTCCTACTAATGATTTTTATCTCCAAAGAAAATTATTTTAGATAATGCTCCTATAAAACCACCTACGACACCTAAGACAATAGCTGTTTGCACTCTTGCTTTAGGTAAAAAACTTTTTATAGCTTTATAAGCATTTTCTAATTTTGGAGTACGAATTAATTCCGCCAATTTTGCTTCAGCTGTATTTGTTTTTGATGCTTCCAAAATTGATTTCCTTGCATCAACTAACAACTTATGAGCATTTTTTTGAGGTTCTGTTGCTTTACCCAAATATTTTTGAGGAATAGATTTTTCAAATACATCAGGTTTTTGAGTTAAAAGCTGCTCAAGATTATATTTCCTTGGAGCTAAGGTATATCCGATACCTGCACCGATTATTCCTGTCATCAATCCAACTTCGGCAGGAGAAACAGACGTATACTGACCATACTGACTCATAATAACCTCCTATACTCTTAATAAACACTTCGCAGATACATACATTTAAACTCATAATCAACTTTTTTACCGTATTTTTTTACATAGAATTTACATCTCGTAACAATTCGTCAAAAATGCTGATTTATGCTATATTTAAAGTAATTAACAAGAATATGTAAGGAGTAAAAATGGAACCTTTTGTTACTATAATCACACCAACTTATAACTTACTTGAAAATAATTTGGCAGACGATTTTAACTTACTTATTTCTCTGCTGGATTTACAAACATACCCGAATATAGAACACCTAGTCATTGATAAAGCTTCAAATGACGGTACCATTGAAATGTTAAAAAATTACAAAAACAAAGGCTTTTTTAAATTTTTCTCAGAAAAAGATACGGGTAAATTTAATGCATACAATAAAGGGGTTATGAGAGCAAAAGGGAAATATGTAACTTTTTTAAGCTGTGATGATTTTATACATGATATTACTTCCATATATGACATTGTAAATATTATGGAAACAAATAATGCAGATTTCACATTTGCACCTGCATACTGCAGACACCCTGAAGGTTTTGTTTTCTTATTTGCACCTTCTATGCATAACGCATTTCAAGTTATGCCTTGTGCAAGACAAGCAATGTTTTTCAAAAAAACAATGATTGAAAAAGAAAATTATTTTGATGAAAAATTTAAAATTATGTCTGATTTTGATTTTATTATGAGAATAATTATGAAAGGATACAAACCTGCATATTTTGATTCTACATATGTAACTTACAAAATGGGGACAAAGGCACAAGAAAATTCTCAACGAGCAGAAGAAGAATGCAAAGGTATATATTATAAAAACTTCAGATCAATTTATCCTATTAACGATGATATGTTAGATCAAATGGCAAAATATTCAGCATTTCCACAACCTCTTTTGGAAAAACTTTCTAAATATTTCCCGGAAGCTGATAAAGAATTATTCTTCTCAAGATGCGAAGAAATGCACCAAATTAGACTGAATTCCATTCAAAATCAGCAACAATAATTTGTAAAAAATTTATTTAAAAATTTGCAAAAAAATCTTTGCAGAGTATGATATAAGTAGGATATTTTGATATCTTACATGCGTATACAGACAAATAACGAGAGAAAAAGAAGATTAGGGAATTAACATGAACGAACAAAAAGTAGCAGTTATAGGCTGCGGTGTATGGGGAAGAAATATTGTCCGCAATTTTTATAATTTGAATGTACTTGATACAGTATGTGATATTGATGAAGAAAATTTAAAAAAAGTAACCGAACAATATCCAGGAGTAAAAGTTACAAAAGATTTTCATGACATCATTAACAGCAAAGAAATTACAGGTGTATGTGTAGTAACTCCGAGTCATACACACTATAAAATGGTAAAAGCTATGCTTGAAGCAGGGAAAAATGTTTATGTAGAAAAACCTATTTCAACAGTAGCTGCAGAAGCAAGAGATTTATCACAATTAGCTCATGATAAAGGTCTTGTTTTAATGGTAGGGCACCTTCTTTTATATCATCCTGCAGTAAATCGTTTAAAAATGCTTATTGAAGAAGGGGCATTAGGTAAAATTATATACGCACAAAGTGACAGATTAAATGTTAATTATTTTAAAAATGACAGAAGTGTAATGTGGGATTTAGCTCCGCATGATGTATCAATGATTAGCTATGTAACAGGGAAAGAACCTGTACATGTTATATCTGCAATGGGCTGTTCTTCTGATCAAAATGAAATTATGGACATAACTCATATTGGAATTCAATTTGAAGACGGCGTTATAGGACATATCTCAGAAAGCTGGATTACTCCGAGAAAACACGTACAACTTCTTGTAAGAGGAACAAAAGCCACTGCTATTTTAGATGACACTGTTCCTGAAAACAAACTGGTTATTTATGATAATTTTGTGAAAGATAATTCGCAAAATATCAAACTTGATTATTTAGAAATTGAACCACTAAAACTTGAATGCCAACACTTTATAAGTTGCTGTGCTACTGGTAAAAAAGCTCGTTCTGACGGTGATAATGGATTTATGGTAACTCAAATTTTAGAGGAAGCTGAAAAAAGAATGCTTGGAGATAAAGTAAAAAAACTTGATGAAGTCAATTTTGCTCTATCTAGAACTAAAAAATAATAATATCGGAGAGACATCAAATGAATATCAAAAATAATATTGCAAATATCGTATCAGTATCAAGAATAATTGTTGCATATGCAGCAATTGCATTGCTTTATGAAAAAACTACTTGGTCATATATACTTGCATTTATATTAACAATAATAGCTTTTTCAATGGATGGTCTTGATGGTTATTTGGCAAGAAAACTAAATCAATCCTCAGAATGGGGATCAGTGCTTGACATATTAGGCGATAGAATTGTAGAAGTATCATATTGGACAGTATTTGCAGTAATGGGCTGGATTAACATTTTATTTCCATTAGTTTGTGTAGCAAGAGCTTTTACAACAGATGGAATAAGAAGTGTTGCACTATCTAAAGGGATGACTGCGTTTGGCGAAAAATCGATGCAATCAACATCTTGGGGTAAATTTATTTGTGCTTCAAGATTTATGAGAATAAGTTATGCTGTTGCAAAAGTTTTAGCATTCTTACTACTAATTGCCGTAAATACTCCTGGAATGGAATTTTGGAAAGGTACACCAACGCTTCATATAATCACAATGATATTTGCTTGGGCTGCTATTATTTTCTGTGTAGTCAGAGCAATACCTGTAGTAGCTGAAAGCGGAAAGTTATTTAACGATGGCAAGCAAAATTAATATAGTTTTATATGAACCTGAAATTCCTCAAAATACAGGTAATATTGCAAGATTATGTGCTTGTACCGGAGCAAGTCTTTACCTTGTCGGCAAACTTGGATTTTCATTATCCAGCAAATATACAAAAAGAGCAGGATTAGACTACTGGGATAGTGTTGATTTACATAAAATTGATACAATGGAAGAATTGCTTGAAGCAAATAAAGATGCTAATTTTTATTATCTGACAACTAAAACTAAAAAATTATATACAGATATAAAGTTTAAAGATGGAGATTTTATAGTATTCGGGCCTGAAACTAGGGGGTTGCCAGCGGTTTATGTAAAAGACAAAAACGCTTTAACAATCCCTATGAAAGAAGGGCAAAGAAGTCTAAATCTATCAAACTCCGTTGCAATTGTAGCTTATGAGGCAATCAGACAAAATGGACTATAATAAACTTCCAAAACTTCCAGAAAGATTAGAAAATTCAAACAAAGGAACTTTCGGAAAAATTCTTAATGTATCAGGCTCTGAATACATGACAGGTGCAGCATATTTATCATCTGTTTCTGCATTAAAAATCGGAGCAGGATATGTTGAATTAGCAAGCCATGATAATGCATTAAAAGTCACAGCGTCATTAGCTCCTGAAATTGTACTTGCATCAATCAACAAAATACCTGAAATAATAAAAAATTCAACAGTATTACTAATTGGCTGCGGATTATCTACAACAAATGAAGCTGTAACTTTATTAAAAAATACAATTTCACTAGCAAAGGATTTACCTACTGTTATTGATGCTGACGGATTAAATATTTTATCTGAAAACTATTTAGAATTACCAACAAATACAATATTAACACCCCACCCTAAAGAGGCTTCAAGACTATTACATTGCAGTTTAGATGAAATTTTATCAGATATGGAAAAATCTGCAAAAAAAATTAGTAAAAAATACAACTGCATAACAGTTTTAAAATCACATCAAACAATCGTAACATCTCAAAATGGAGAAATTTATTATAATAATACAGGAAATAGTGCCCTTGCAAAAGCTGGAAGTGGGGATGTACTAGCAGGTATGATTGCTGGATTACTAGCTCAAAATATGCAAACATTTGAAGCAGCAGTATTAGGGGTTTATTTACATGGTCTATCTGGAGATTTAGCAAAAAATGACCTGACTGCTTATGGAGTTTTAGCCACAGACACAATCAGGTACATTCCTTATGCTATAAAAAAATATCTTAAGCTATGTAATTAATACTATTTTCAGGTACAATTTCTGCTTGAACTTTTGCACCTTTTACTGGAGCAATATTTGTTTTAGTTACAGCAACAGACTCCATAGTTTTAGCTTGACCAATCTTACGAGGTACTACAGGAACTTTTCCGAAATAAGCATCTTCCGGAATATAACCACCACTGCGAGCAGCTGCTTTATTTTTATTGATAATTACTCTACCTGATTCTTTTATAGTTTCTGCTACATTTGCTTCTATTTGAGCAGCTTTTCTTTCTAAATATTGCTGAGCCATAGTTTTGTTTGATGTAAAAGATACGTCATTAATCATTATTTAATTCTCCTTTTAGTTACTATATTAATAATACTTGTAAATAAAAATTTTGATACCTTTTCAAAATAGATTTACAAATATTAACAAATAAATAATACAAAAATAAAATTTAATTTCAATTAGACATTTTTCCTAAAACAACTCTTTTTGATGCACCTGTACAAGACGGTAAATTATTAGGAATATTATAATAATTACAATAGCCTAACAGTGCAAATGCCATAACTTCTTTAAAATTATTAGATATTCCATAAGCTTCATGAGTTTTTAAATCAATATGTTTAGGCAAATAATGACGTAAATATTTCATTAATGTAGGATTATAAGCTCCTCCACCACCTATAATAACCTCTTTTATATCAATATCCGGATAAATAAATCTTTCATAAGCAGTTGCAATAGTTTTAGCAGTCAAAGCTGTCGCAGTAGCGACAACATCTTCAGGCTTTTTAGGTCCAAATCTTAATGCATTTTCTATATATTCAGCAGAAAAATATTCGCGCCCTGTAGTTTTTGGAGGGACTTTAAAATAATATTCATCCTGCATAAGACATTCAAGCCAACTTTCACAAACCTTACCTGAATCTGCAATTTTTCCGTCCTTATCATAAGCCTTTTTAAAAAATTTATTAACACAATAGTCAATCATTATATTTCCAAGTCCGGTATCAAAGCCAAAAGTCGGGAAATCTTTTGATATCACTGTAACATTAGAAATTCCACCAATATTTTGAACTAACAAATTTTTCTTCAAAGGCTTAAACCATTTTTCGTCAGCAAAACAAACTAAAGGAGCACCTTCCCCACCAGCAGCAATATCAGCTTCTCTAAAATTAGAAATTGTTAAACAACCTGTTTCTTGAGCAATTACAGCACTTTCTCCAATTTGTAAAGTACTTTTTAATGAAATTTTATCTAACTTTTCATCTATCGGAAAATGAAAAATTGTCTGTCCATGGCTTGCGATAAAATCAGGTTTTCCATGTTCCGAAATCAATACTTTACAAGCTTCTGCAAAACAATGTCCTATCGCAAAATTCATTTGGCAAACATCTTTTACAGATACATTTCCGGAAAAAAGTTGAAATATCTTAGCTCTAATATGCTCAGGATATTTATAATTTATTCCTGAAATAAGCTTTACGGACATATCAGGATGAACTTCACACAATCCAGCATCAATACTATCACAGGAAGTACCTGACATAAGACCTATAACCATTTTTGACTGCAATTCTTCCATAATTTATATAATATAAAAAAGCTTGCATTTTCGCAAGCTTTAAAAATTACAACTATCTCCTCTTCCCCTTAAATTTTTTTTTGTAAATCCCAAATAATTAAAAATATATCCCTAATCTTTTCTCTACACTTCAAAAAACTTTTTAACTCTTTTACTTAAATTAACCATTTTTCCAACTATCGCCTGTTTGCCATCACCTCTCTTTTAGACTATGTAATTCCTCAAGATTTGTTCATTATTCGAATTAAATCTTTAACTATCCTGGCAGCCGTTCCCTTGTTTTATTTAGGTTACCGCCCCTCCACAATCTTTAATGTAAATCTAAGTTAAAAGTTTGACAAGTAAAGAAAAATAAAATAAAATTTACAATTGACCATGCCCCTTGAAATAACTAGAAAAAATTCAAGTTCTTAAATCTTAATGAAGAAAACTTAATGAAATTAAGTAAAAATCTGGATGTTTTTGATTGACAAATAATTATTAGTGTTGATTTTACAATTTAGACATGCTCATTATTTTATAGTAAAATATGTGGGGGAGAAAATAATGAAAGAATTTATAAAGAACAATAAAGTTACCTATAATTTGATGTCCTTTACAGGATACAAAGCTCTGCTTTTATTTTCTCTTCTGACAGAAGGTCCTAAATCCTACGAAGAAATTTGTAATCATTTTATAAATCATCCATACCTAAGAGAAAAAATATCTATTGATACACTAAGAGTCTATATAAATTCATTGAAAAGAATAGGCTGTGAAGTTAAAAGATTTCGAGGCGAAGATAAAATTTCAAGATATGTCATCACTGCTCATCCTTTTGAACTAAAAATGACTGATGACGAAATTCAAAGTGTAATAAAAACTTACAAAAATCTGGCAAAAAATATTGACATTAAAGAATTGTTATCTATTGAAAAATTTTTTGAAAAAATCGGGAAATATATTAAATCAGATAAGTTTATAAATGAAATAAAAAATATATCACTACTGAAAGACATAAATAGAGATTTACTTGAAGAATTAATTGACTGTTGCGAAAAGAAAAATCAAATTGTTATTACCTATAATTCACCAAATTCAGGAATTAAAGATATTGAAATACTAACAGATAAAATTGATATTTCAAACGGGAAAGTATACTTATACGGTACCGGTTTTGAATACATGGAATATGGGATTTTTTTAGTAAGCAGAATTAAAGAAATAAAAGAAATAAAGTTAAATAAAACAATTCCTAATAATTTAAAAACAAAATGTATCACATATGAATTAACTTGTAATCCGAAAAAATTAATACTTGATAGTAATGAAAAACTAATTAAAATTGAAGCAGACAAAGCAATTATTGAATTAACAACATCTAATGACTTTTTAGCAAAACAAAAATTTTTAGAATACGGACCAACATGCAAAATTATTTCTCCAGAAAGTTTTAAAAATGATTTCATAAAATTATTATCAGAGATGAAAGCGGGGTATTATTGTGACTAAAAAATTAACAGAAAAATACAATGATGCCTGTATTAAATTATTTGAATTTTTAAAAATGCTGTATGATGGAAATGCAGAATTTAAAAAAGTTATAGATCTTTTTTCTAACGGTCAATATGATGGAAAATCAAATACACATGTTACTTTAAATAAATACCTAAATGCAATGAAAATATTTGGGATTAAGGTAAAAAAAATTAATGGCAAATATACAATGCTAAGCTCTTTATACAAAATTAAATTTAATTTAGATGATTTAAAAAGCATTGCCTTATTAAAAGAAGCTTATGATATCTTACCTGAAGGTAAAAATAAAACTAATCTCGAACATTTTATCAATAGCTTAGAAATAAGATATGACGATTCAACTCAAGCATTAAAAAAAATTACTAACACTCATAATAATATACATATAGCAATCAATACCTCAGAAATGGTTAATGAAATTAAGCAATACGAAAAATTTTGCCAAGATAAACTAAAACTTGAAATAATATACACAACCGAAAAAGGAGAATCAATAAACATTTTATGCTCTCCAGTCGAATTGCTGTATCAAAAAAGAAAAATTTGTCTTAAAACACTTGGAAACAATGGAAGTAGAGTATATGAAATTCCAATAGAAAATATTCAATCAATAAAACAATTGCCTGTGTCAAATTCCGGGCAATCAATTCCAACAACTATCGTATATAGAATAAAAAACAGATTAGCAAGAAATTATAAACTGAGGGATTGGGAAAGACTTGATAAAATAGAAGCAGATGGTAGTCATATAATAGTTAATAAAAATGAAGACTTACATATGCTAATAAAAAGGTTGATGAGATATGGAACAGAATGTGAAATTTGCTCCCCTAAATTCTTTAAAAACGAAATGATTGAAAGAATTAATTCTACACTTGAAAATTATAAATAATATTATGTTACATTAAAGTTTTAAAAATTAATATTGTGATAAAATTTTAATTATGGATAGTAACACACAATTTGTACCATTACATTTACACAGCGAATTTTCACTACTGGATGGTGCTATAAAACTAAAAGATTTATGCAAATTTGCAAAAGAAAATAACATGCCTGCTGTCGCAATTACAGATCACGGTGTTATGTATGGAGCACTGGATTTATATTTAGAAGCAAAAGAAGCAGGGATCAAACCAATTATAGGGTGTGAATTTTACGTCCATAATGGAGATATTACAGAAAGAGATCCAAATAATAATCCAAGATATCACTTAATTCTTTTAGCAAAAAATAATACAGGATACATGAACCTTGTAAAACTTGCATCAGACGCAGCTTGCAAGGGGTTTTATATGAAACCTCGTATTAATTTTGAATTATTAAAAGAATTACATGAAGGAATAATTTGCTGTTCAGCATGTCTTGGGGGAGAAGTTTTGCAAAATCTCTTAAAAGGGGATTATGAAGAAGCAAAAGCTGTTGCAAAACGTTATAAAGATTTATTTGGAGATGACTATTATATCGAATTGCAAGATCACGGATTAGAAGAACAAAAAAGAACTAACCCTGATTTAATAAAAATTGCAAAAGAACTCGATATAAAAATGATTATCACAAATGACTCTCACTATTTGAGAAAAGAAGACGCTGACTGGCATGATACCTTACTTTGCATGCAGACTCAGTCTATGAAAGATGAAGAAAACCGTTTTCATTTTCCAAATAATGAATTTTATGTAAAAACTGTCTCTGAAATGCGTGACGCTTTTAAATGGATGGATTCAGAAACATTTGACCAATGCATTAAAAACACAGTCGATATCGCAGAACAGTGTCATGTAACAATTAAATGGGAAGCTCCGTTACCTGATTTCCCTGTTCCTCCAAATCATACAACTGATTCATACTTAGAAGAACTTGTAATGCAGGGGCTTAAGAAAAAGTACAAAGAAGAAGAAATAACTCCGGAATTAAAAGAACGTGTAAAATATGAACTCGGTATTATAGAGAAAATGGGATTTTCTGCATATTTCTTGATAACTTGGGATTTCATTCACTTTGCAAAAACACATGATATTCCTGTAGGTCCAGGGAGAGGATCTGCAGCAGGTTCTGTTGTTGCATACGCCCTTGATATTACAGACTTGGACCCGATAAGGCACCATCTATTGTTTGAAAGATTTTTAAACCCTGAACGTTTCAGTATGCCTGATATTGATACCGACTTTTGTATCGAAAAACGCGGAGAAGTGATTGACTACGTTGTAAAAAAATACGGTGCAGATAAAGTTTGCCAAATTATTACGTTCAATACACTTGCTGCAAGAAACGCATTCAAAAGTGTTGCTAGAGTATTCGGAATGGAATATGCAAAAAGTAACAAAACAGCATCCTTAATTGAAGATACAATTGAAGGTTCAATGATTGAAGGATCTGAGCTAAAAAATCTTTATGACACTGATGAAGAAATAAAAAGAGTAATAGATACAGCTAAAAATGTAGAAGGTATCAAATGCGGTATAGGTATGCACGCTGCAGGCGTAATTATCTCATACAAACCGCTAGACCAAATAGTACCTGTTCAACCTTCAAAAGACGGGATTATTATCACGCAGTACCACAGAGAAATTTTAGAAAAAATGAAACTTCTAAAAATGGACTTTTTAGGTCTGCGTAACCTGACAATGATTCACAAGACTGTAAAACTTGTAAAAAAATGTCAAGGAATAGATGTTGATATTAACCATATCCCTCTTGATGACAAACCAACATATGACATGTTAGTTCGAGGTGAAACCGTTGGAGTATTCCAGCTCGAATCCTCTGGGATGACAAATCTTGTAAAAAAATTAAAACCCGACGTATTTGAAGATTTAGGCGCTTTGGTTGCTCTATTCAGACCAGGACCTTTAGGGTCAGGCATGGTTGATGACTTCGTAGAAAGAAAACATGGTCGTCAGGCAATTACATATGCTCACCCGAGATTAGAGCCAATCCTAAAAGATACATATGGTACCATGGTATACCAAGAGCAGATCATGCAGATTTTCCAAGTCATGGCTGATTACTCTCTAGGGCAAGCTGACCAAGTTCGTCGTATGATGGGCCATAAAGATCCTGTAGCTATGGCTGCTCAAAAAGATAAATTAATTGAAGGTTCAGCTAAATACGGAATGAAGGCAGAAGATGCTACAAAACTTTTTGAACAAATTCAAAACTTCGCTGCATACTGCTTTAACAGAGCTCACTCATCAGCGTATGCATTTGTTGCCTATCAGACAGCTTATTTGAAATGTCACTATCCCGTTGAATATTTATCAGCACTATTATCAAGTGTTGCAGGAGATCAGGATAAAACTCAGGCTTATATTGAAGAAGCTTTAAAATATGGAATAAAAGTATTACCTCCGGATATTAACAAATCATATCTTGAATATGCTCCGGATGGTAAAAATATTCGTTTTGGACTTGCATCTATTAAACAAGTCGGAGAAGGTGTAATCGAAGAAATCATAAAAGAAAGAGAAGAAAACGGCGAATATAAATCAATTTATGATTACATTAAACGTTTAGATACAAAATGTTCAAACAAAAAAACTCTTGAAGGCTTAATTAAAGCAGGAGCATTTGCATCAATAGAAAAAAGCAGAAAACAATTAATGGATAATATTGAATACATAACAGCTACTGCTTCTAAAGAATCTAAGGCAAAAGAATCCGGCCAAGGCAGTTTGTTTGATATGCTTGGGGATACTTCTGCAATAGAAGATGCAAAATTTCAACTATCAGGTTCTGATGAAGAATATGATGCAAGAACATTACAAAATTTTGAAAAAGAATTTTTGGGATTCTATGTAACAAGTCACCCACTTTCTACAATCAGAGATAAATTACCATTTTTGATGACACATAAAATCACAGAAATTCCAGAACAACCAAATGATAAAATTGTTACCATTTGCGGACTTATTACTGCTGTTAAACAAATTCCAACAAAAAAAGATCCGACAAAATTTATAAGATTTATTACTGTAGAAGACCTTTCTGGTAAAATTGAAGTAATTGCTTTCAATAGCAAAATCCAAGAGTATGGTGATTACTTGCAAAATGAACAACGAGTAATTATTTCAGGCAAAGTAAACAGAAGAAGCGATGATGAACCACCATCATTAATTGTAGAAACAGTGAAAACTGTAGATAATTCAAACATTTTTACTATTTCACTGAATGATGATTTTAAGTTTGAAGAAATTGTCTTATTAAAAAATATTCTATGCCAATATTCAGGCTCTGATCCTGTAACATTCAAAATTAAAGATTTTGACAACGATGTAAAAGTTTTAACATCTTCACTATTCTGGGTAAATTCATCTAACGATTTAATAAACAAATTAAATAAAGCATTTCCGGAAAGACTGGCAATTGATGTACGCTCTATGGACAGCAATAAAGCTGAAGAAGCAGTGGCATGATAAATGTTAAAAATAATATTATAAACAAAAATGCAAATATAATTTTTGTAAACTCAAAATCTTATAATAAATTTTACAAAAAACAACAGGAAATAAAAAAACTAAAATATAACTGCGGGAATAACAATATAACACATTATATTCAATATGATGATTTTGTATTCAGGATTTCTACTCATTATAAACATCATACCAAAACAAATGGCATATCAGAACACATAAATGAAATAGTTTATGATGCTAAACATGCTACAGAAAATATTAAAGAAATTGTAGAAGAACAAATAAAAAAAATCCAAAAATGGAAAAAAAATATTGATATTATTCCTGATGATTTATCAGAGAAAAATATCTTATTATCAAAAGAAAATAAAGGCATTTGGGAAA